>DATDNS010000432.1:0-4726 GCA_036518155.1 Bacteroidota bacterium | reverse complement strand
AGGAATACCCTGCGTGCGGTGCTGCCTCACTACGATTATATCATCATCGACACACCCCCCGTGTTGCGCGGCGTGACGACAAACGCGTTGACGTGTTCCGATTCGATCCTGATTCCCATTAAACCCGGCCATTTTTCTCTTGAAGCGCTCGATAAACTCTTCAAGTTTCTGGATTGGGTGCACGAAGCCGCGAACAAGAATCTGCAGATCGAAGGAATCCTGCAAACGATGTACGAGCCGAAGACGAAAGTCACGGAAATCACGGACCGCGAGCTTCAGCTTCGGTTCCGCAAACATCAGCTTCGCACGATCATCCCGAAGAATACCGCACTCACGGAAGCCTCGTTCTACGGAAGGCCGTCGATTCTCTTCAACGCCCAGTCCAAAGGGTCGCTGGCCTACCTCGCACTCGCCGAAGAACTGATCGAGCGTCACCAGGCCCAGGCACAGCCGGAAGTCCCGGCGGAAATAGAGGAGAAGTCCGCCTAGTCGACATCACACGTGCGTGATGTTCCGTGTTGTCTCCCGCATGTTTCGTTGACCTCTCGTGAATTGCTGCACTCCGCTCTAACGTTGATTTCAACTCAGAATTTTCGTTAATTCATAGCAGAAGTATTGCTGCTCCGTGTCCGATCCCAATGAATGGGAAAGGGGGTTGCCGTGAAAATGCGAATACTCGCTCTTTGCAGTTTGTTGTTCATTACGCTGAACGCTCGTTCTCAGACTCAGAACGCGATAGAGTTTTTGGGAGGTGTAAACTGGGCTGACGTGGGTTCCAATCCTGCTCCCGAGAATTTCAGCGCCGTAGGAGGGGGGATCGGTGTAAGTATGTTTCTCAGTCCGAGGTTCGAATTCAGAGGAACCGCGGTGTTTGACTACTATATGCCGTCTGGACACGAATATCGTTCGCTCCTGAATTCACAAATGATACCGGCACTGCAAGACTACAGTCAGAAACAGTACAGTGCGGATATTACGGTCGGCGTGCGGATGCACGGCCAGGGGTCGGAGTTCATTCATCCATATCTGGTTGTTGACGGCGGCATGAGAATCCTGAGCTCCGGGGGCGTGAACACCGCGTTTGCGCATCCGGGCGCCAATCAGCAGATCCTGAATCTTGAAGGGACAGAGAATCTCTACTGGCTCGGCCTTCTCAATTTCGGCGTCGGCATACAACTTCGCCCGTCGGAAGCACTGTGGATCAATTTTGATGCAAAGTACCAATTCCTGATCGGCAGGAACCCGGCAGCCAGTTCGTTCGTCCCAATGACTCTTGGAGTCCAGATACCCGTGTGAGTACGAAGCTCCCGGCAGGTTTGCTCGCGCAGGGGTAGCTTTTTCCGCTACCCTTTTTTTAATTCCTACTCTGAATGAAACAACAAGAACTGTCGAAGATTTACAGTCCGAAGGACGTCGAAGATAAGTGGTACGAGTACTGGGAATCCCACAAGCTCTTCCACGCCACCGTCAACAAGGACAAGAAACCGTATACCGTCGTCATCCCTCCCCCGAACGTCACCGGGATCCTGACGATGGGACACGTGCTGAACAATACGATCCAGGACGTCCTCGTACGATGGAAACGCATGCAGGGATTCGAGACCTGCTGGATTCCCGGGACCGATCACGCCGGCATCGCCACGCAGAATGCCGTGGAAAAAGCTCTTGCGAAAGCAGGAACGAACAGGCACGAGCTTGGCAGGGAGAAATTCGTCGAACGCGTGTGGGAATGGAGGAAGGAATACGGCGGAACGATTATCAGGCAGCTCCGGAAACTTGGGGCATCGTGTGACTGGGATCGCGAGCGCTTCACGATGGACGAAGGGCTGTCCGAGGCGGTAAAAGAAGTCTTCGTCCGCATGTTCGACAAAGGGCTTGTCTACCGCGGCAAGTATATTGTCAACTGGTGTCCATTCCATCAAACCGCACTCAGTGATGATGAAGTGGACTATGCTGAGTCCAACGGCAACCTCTACTACGTCAAGTACAGGATCGAAGGAACGAACGAGTCCGGCATTGTTGCCACAACACGTCCGGAGACCATTCTCGGCGATACGGCGGTCTGTGTCAACCCGAAGGACGAGCGGTACAAACATCTCGTCGGCCGGACGGCAATTCTTCCCATCGTGGGACGCCGGCTCCCGATTATTGCGGACGATTACATCGATTCCTCATTTGCAACGGGGATGATGAAAGTCACTCCCGCACACGACCCCAACGACTTCCTCCTCGGCCAGCGACACAACCTCCAGCAGATCAACATCCTGGACGAACAAGGCCGAATGAACGAGGCAGTCCCGAAACAGTATGAAGGGCTCGACCGTTTTGAATGCCGCAAGCGCCTTCTCAAAGACCTTGAGTCGCAGGGACTGCTCGTCAAGACTGAGCCGCACGTTCACAACGTCGGTAAATGCTACCGGTGCGGGACCGTGATCGAACCGTACCTGTCCGACCAATGGTTCGTCCGCATGAAACCCCTCGCGAAGCCGGCGCTCCGCGTCGTCCAAAATGGGACGATCAGGTTTCACCCGGACCGCCACGTGAAGGTGTACGAAAACTGGATGAACAACATCCGCGACTGGTGCATTTCACGGCAGATCTGGTGGGGACACAGGATTCCCGTCTACTATGCGCCCGACGGTACGTACGCGGCCGCCCGGAACGAAGCAGAAGCACGAACGAAACTCAAGCTTCCGGATGGGTCCGTGCTCCGGCAGGATGAGGATGTCCTCGATACGTGGTTTTCCTCCTGGCTCTGGCCCTTCTCGACGCTCGGATGGCCGAAACAAAGCGAAGACCTACAGTATTTCAACCCAACCGATGCCCTCGTCACCGCACCCGATATTATTTTCTTCTGGGTCGCCAGGATGATCATGGCCAACATGGAATTCCTGAAAGGCGAACCCGGCAGGAGCGGCAAACCGCGGACGACGGATGAGGAACTTGTCCCGTTCCGCGATGTCTATTTTACGAGTATCATCCGCGACCTCCAGGGCAGGAAAATGAGCAAGTCTCTCGGCAACTCCCCCGATCCGCTCGATGTCATCGCGGAATACGGCGCCGATGCGCTCCGCTTCACGGTCGCATACCTTGCGCCGCTCGGCCAGGATGTTCTCTTCGCTTCGGAGAAATGCGAGATCGGGCGAAATTTCGCGAACAAGATCTGGAATGCCGGACGATTTCTGATGCTGAACAGGACCGAAATCTGCGGGGACAACCAAATCACACTCGACAAGCTCCCGACGGAGCATCTTGACCTTGCCGACCGCTGGATTCTTTCGCGACTGGCCGGAACGATCAAGAATTTCAATGATGCACTTTCCGAGTTTCATCTCAACGATGCGAGCAAGATCCTGTACGATTTCATCTGGCACGACTTCTGCGATTGGTATGTTGAGCTTGTAAAGACGAGATTTTACGGAGAAGAATCTGCTGAAGTCAAGCAGACCGTCGTTGTCCGTGCGCTCTGGGTCTTCGACCAGGCATTGCGCTTGCTCCACCCGATGATGCCGTTTGTGACGGAAGAACTGTGGCAGCATTTGACGGACAGGAAGGGTCAGTCTCTTGTCCGCGCCCCCTTCCCGACCGGAGCACATCTGCGCATCGAGCCGACCACCGAGGAAGAAATGACATTCGTGCAGGATGTGATCAATGCCGTCCGCAATATCCGGGGTGAAAACAATATTGCCCCTTCGAAGGACATCCATCTCCAGGTGCGTGCAGCAGGAGAAAAGAAAGGCGGCGTGTTCAAAACGTATGGAAAATATCTGAACAAACTTGCGCGCGTCGTCGCGGTCGAGATGATTTCAGCCGAAACAAAGCCGAAGCTTGCTTCGAGCGCCGTCGTCGGCGACACCGAGATTTTTGTCCCGTTGGAAGGCCTGATCGACGTGAACGCCGAACGGGTCAGACTCGAAAAAGAAATCAGCCGCATTTCGGCGCTCGTCCAGAGCATCGAAACGAAACTCGCCAATGCATCGTTTGTCGAGCGCGCTCCAAAGACTGTCGTCGACAAGGAAAAAGAGAAGTTGGCGAACTTCATCTCCAACGCCGAAAAGCTGAAGAAGAGCCTCAAGCATCTCGAGTAATTGGGATTGTTAGTCGCTCTTCTCCGGTTGCGGCCGGAGACTTGTTTTTGTTCTCCACTTCGCTATATTACCTGCAACCCTCTCCGGATGTTGCCCCGATGGTCATTGTTCGAATACCCCATGAATCGAATCGCTGAACTTTACGTAAAGCTTGTGCTTGCCGTTGGCGAGCACGATGCCAACTATGTCGACGCCTACTATGGACCCGCCGATTGGCAGTCCGAAGTGAAGGCCGCGAAGAAATCGCTCGAACGGATCAACACGGATGCTTCGTTTCTTCTCGCAGAGCTTGAACATTTCGATACCGCAGGCACGGAAGAGCCGATTCAGCTCCGCAAGCATTATCTGCGGGGACAACTGCAATCGCTCATTGCACGCGTAGGGTTCCTGCGGGGCCGAACGATGAGCTTCGACGACGAAGCGAAGGCTCTCTACGATGTCGAGCCTCCCCACCATAGCAATGAAGAGTTCGATGAGATTCTTCGCCAGATCGACCTCTTGATTCGGGGAAAGGGACCGCTCATCCAGCGGTACGAGGAGTTCAAAAAGAACTTTGTCATACCGCCGAAAAAGCTCGACGACGTCTTTACTGCGGCCATCGCGGAATGTCGGACCCGGACAAAAAAGTATATCGAACT
>DATDNS010000431.1:0-16381 GCA_036518155.1 Bacteroidota bacterium | reverse complement strand
CCGAAACAATGCCGGAAGCCGGACCGATTGAAAGGAAGGGTCTTCGAGATTGAAAAGATCGGCGAGTTCGGAGTCAAAGAGCACCGGACTCTGCAATTCGACCTGCTTTGCGTGGTCGCCGGTCTCCCCAAACCAGTTCCTCCGGTAGCCAAGCCTGCTTTTAAGCGACATCACCATGCGTTCCCGTAACGGGTCGATGGGAGGATTTGTGACCTGGGCAAATTGCTGTCGAAAATACGACGGCAAGAGCATCGGCAGCTTTGAAAGCACTGCGATTGGAGCGTCATCACCCATGGATCCGACCGGCTCCTTTCCTCCCTCGATCATGGGTTTGAAAAGAGTCAAGAGCTCGTCGGCGCTGTACCCAAAGCACAATTGTATCCGGACTGCATCGTCCGCGCAAAGTTCGGCTGACGTGCGCTCTCCAACCGTTTTCGCGGCCGGGATTTTCCGTATGTTCCCGACCCATTGCGAATAATGCTTTTGCGAAGCAATCTCGTTTTTGATTTCCAAATCCTTGAGAAGGACTCCGCGTGCCGTATCGACCGCAATCATTTGCCCGGGGCCAAGTCTTCCTTTTTCCACTACTAGCGTGTCATCGATTTCCAGCGATCCTACTTCCGAGCCCAGGATAACGAGACCGGTTGAAGTGATTTTGTAGCGTGCCGGCCTCAGGCCATTGCGGTCAAGCGTCGCACCGACGACGATGCCGTCGCTGAAGACAAGCGCTGCAGGCCCGTCCCAGGGTTCGCTGAAACTCTCGTGGTATTCGTAGAAATCCTTGACCTGCTGACTGATATCGTCGCGCGACCGCCATGCCTCCGGAACAACCATCATCATCGAATGAAGAACATTTCTTCCTGAGAGCGTGAGCGCTTCGAGGGCATTATCGAGATTCGCAGAGTCACTGCCACCAGGCTGGATGAGCGGTTTGAGCAGCTTGACATGTTCATTCCAATACGGGGATGCGAGTTCCGCTTCGCGTGCAGCGGTCCACACTCTGTTTCCCTGGATGGTGTTGATTTCGCCGTTGTGAGCGAGCATTCGGAACGGTTGTGCGAGATTCCACGTGGGGAACGTGTTCGTGCTGTAACGCTGGTGATAAACCGCAAACGCCGAAGTGAACGAATGCTCCTGCAGATCCGGGAAGAAACGATCGAGGGCCGTTGCGATCATCAATCCCTTGTAGACAATCGTGCGACTCGAAAACGAGCAGACGTAGAAGTCTCGGATATCCGTCTTCAGGATATGCTTTTCGATTTCTTTCCGTGTGAGATAGAGCCGTCTCTCGAATTCCGACCCATCCATGTTCGAAGGTTTCCCGATGAGAACCTGTTGGATGCGGGGAATCGACAGGGCAGCTTCGTCGCCGATGACAGAACGATCAATCGGGACGGCCCGCCAACCGAGCAGATGCAGGCCGTGGTGAGTCGCCGTGTGCTCAACAAGCGCTTTGCACAACGCGTAAGCATCCTCATCATTGGAAGGCATGAAGATCATCCCGACGCCCAGATCATCCGGCGAACTGAGTTTTGCGCTCAATCCCTGCACGTGGTCAAAAAAGAACGACGTCGGAAGCTGTGTCAACAAACCCGCGCCATCGCCCGTCTGTGCATCGGCAGCGACGGCACCGCGATGGATCAGGTTGCAGACGGATCGGATTCCCTGTCGGATGATTTCGTGACTCTTCTCGCCGGAGATGTTCGCGACGAAACCGGTCCCGCACGCATCGTGTTCATTGCGTGGATCGTAGAGCGGGAAATGTTTGGATCCAACAAGGTTCATTGATGTTGACCTTTCGTTGTGCCCATTATTCAGTTCTTGTTCACCTACACCTCGCCTTGAAATTCGCGTTTCAAAGCCACGCGGCCGGTGCGGGCGATTTCTTTCAGCCCGAACGGCTTCAGCATCTTGATGATCGCGTCCACTTTCTGTTGCCCGCCTGTAGCCTCGAGTGTCAACGATTTTGGGCTGATATCCACAACCTTTGCCCGGAAGATCTCTGCAATTTGCATGATCTCGGGCCGGGAATTCGGGGTCGATTGGACTTTGATGAGGACGAGCTCGCGCTCGACGAAACTCTCAAACGTCAGGTCGACGACTTTGATCGTGTCGATCAGCTTGTTCAGCTGCTTCATGATTTGTTCGATCACTTGATCATCACCGCGCGTCACGATGGTCATACGCGATGTATCCTCTTCCTCCGTCGGTCCGACGGAAAGGCTGTCGATATTGTACCCTTTTGCGGCGAACAATCCCGCGATCCTGTTGAATGCTCCGAACTTATTTTCGACCAATAATGATATCGTGTGCCGCTGCACGTGTTCGGTGACTGCCGCGTTTCCGTTTCCTGAATGTTGTTCCTGTGCCATCGTCATGCCTTGGTTGAGTATTCCATATTATCCTTTTGCGAGAACCATCAACGTTTCTTCGTTGACGCCATCCGCAGAATGATCGACAGGTTCCGGCGTGTCGAGCATTTCTTTCACCGTCTGACCTGCCGGGATCATCGGATAGACGTTGTCTTCGCGCGCAACGACAAATTCGACAAGCACGGGACCGTCGTTGTATGCAAGTGCCTTCCGGATGACATCTTCGACCTCGGAAGAATGTTCAACACGGTACCCCGGGCATCCGTAGGCATCCGCGAGCTTCACGAAATTCGGTCCGCTGATTTCGACGTGCGAATAGCGGCGTCGCCAGAACAACTCCTGCCATTGTCTCACCATCCCCAGAAATCCGTTGTTGATGATGAATATTTTCATCGGGAGTTTGTACTCGACTATCGTCGCCATTTCCTGGCTGTTCATCTGGAACCCGCCGTCACCGCACACTGAAATCACCGGCAGGTCGTTGCGTCCGAAACTCGCTCCCATTGCCGCGGGAAGCGAAAAGCCCATCGTCCCCAGTCCACCCGAAGTGATATGCGACCGCGGATGAGTCCAGTTGAAGAATTGCGCGGTCCACATCTGATGCTGTCCGACGTCGGTAACCACGATCGCGTCCCCGCCGGTAATCTCGCCAAGTTTTTGGATCACATATTGGGCGCGAATGGCATCCCCCGATGCGTAACGCAGCGGGTGTTCGTCCTTCCATTGTTGGATTGTCTTCAGCCAGTCTGTTGTCTCCAAAGGTTGCACGAGATCGATCAGTGTGGTGAGCACCGTTTTCACGTCACCGACAATCGGCACGTCCACCTGGACATTCTTGCTGATGGCCGACGGGTCGATATCGATGTGAATCTTCTTTGCCTCTGCGGCGAATGCCTCCACCTTGCCGGTGACCCGGTCGTCGAATCTGGCGCCAACTGCGATCAGGACGTCGCAATAATCGACCGCGACGTTTGAATACCACGTGCCGTGCATGCCGAGCATTCCAAGAGCGAGCGGATCGTTTTCGGGAAATGACCCGAGCCCGTGCAACGTCGTCGTCACGGGACAACCGATTTTCTTCGCCAGGGCACGTAGCTCATCTGAAGCATTGGACTGTATGACTCCGCCACCGACGTAGAGCAAAGGACGTTTCGCTGAATTGATGAGGTCCGCCGCCTTCTTGATCTGTCTCAGATGTCCCTCAACAACCGGTTCGTAGCTTCTTAATTTCACTGTTTCCGGATAGTCGAATACGGTCTTCTGCGCCATAACATCCTTCGGCAGATCCACGAGCACCGGCCCCGGCCGGCCTGTTGTTGCGATATAAAACGCCTCTTTGATCGTCTTCGCAAGTTCCCGCACATCCCGCACGAGGTAACTGTGTTTGGTGATGGGTCGCGTAATACCAACGATGTCTGCTTCCTGAAAGGCGTCATTGCCGATAAGCTTGAGCGGCACCTGGCCGGTGAAGACAACGATGGGAATCGAGTCCATGTATGCATCGGCGATTCCCGTTACGGTATTTGTTGCCCCCGGACCCGATGTCACGAGCACGACGCCTGGTTTTCCCGTCGCTTTTGCGTATCCCTCTGCTGCATGAGTCGCCCCCTGTTCGTGACGAACAAGCACGTGCTTGATATCCGAGAGATCGACGAGTGCATCATAGACGCCGATGATGGCTCCTCCGGGATAGCCAAACACTACTTCAACCCCTTCAGCGATGAGGCTTCGGACAAAGATCTCCGACCCGGTCATCGGTCGCGATGAATGTTTTGACGATGGTGTCGTTTTACTTGATGACATGAATGTATCTCCCTCTCCAAATCAGCGTTTAGGATATCACCTCATTGAGTCGTCCCGCCGGGGTTGTAGCGGGACGAGCGGCTCCGCATGTTTTGCGGAGCGCAGCGTCAATGAGATGTTGTTTGAATCGTGATCATAGTCAGTAACGGCCCCCAGACTGGAGCTTGTTACGAGCCGGGCGTATTTCATGAGCACCCCGGATTCATACTTTCGCTTCTTTGGCTGCCAGGAAGTTCTGCGCCGACCAAGTTCCTGATCGGACACGTTGAGCGAGAGGAGTCGTTGATCAGCATCGATCGTGATACTATCCCCCTCGTTCACAAGCGCTATCGTTCCGCCCACCGCAGCTTCAGGCGCTACGTGTCCGACAACCAGGCCATACGTTCCGCCGGAAAATCTTCCGTCAGTGATAAGGGCAACTGAATCGCCGAGACCGGCACCAATCAACGCAGACGTCGGCGCAAGCATTTCCCGCATTCCAGGGCCTCCCCTGGGGCCCTCGTAGCGGATCACGATCACGTCGCCGGCCACAATTGTTCCCGACAAGATTGCGTGCAGGCAATCTTCTTCAGAATCGAAGACACGAGCATTGCCGGTCATTTGGTGTTTTTTGATACCCGTTATTTTTGCCACAGCACCTTCCGCGGCAAGATTTCCTTTCAGGATTGCAAGGTGGCCTTTCGGATACAGTGGATTACCCCACGGACGGATCACTTGCTGTCCTTTGGGCGGTTCCGAAGGAACATTCCTGAGAACCTCTTCAATCGTTTTGCCGGTTATTGTCAATGCCTCCCCGTAGAGCACACCGTGGGTCAAGAGGATCTTCATGACTTGCGGTATTCCTCCCGCAGCATGAAGTTCCGTGGTGACAAACGCGCCTGAAGGTTTCAAATCGCAAAGAACCGGAACTCGGCTTCGGATCGCCTCAAAATCATCGATCGTAAGTGGTACTCCCGCCGAATGCGCAATGGCAAGCAGATGTAATACCGCGTTCGTTGATCCGCCGATGGCCATAACAACGGCAATCGCATTGTCGAATGCTTTTCGCGTAAGGATTGCGCTCGGTAGCAGTGTGTTCTTCACAGCGTTTGCAAGAACGGCAGCCGACTCTGCCGCACTTATGCTCTTTTCTTCATCTTCTGCAGCCATTGTGGAAGAGTACGGCAGACTCATTCCCATTGCTTCGATCACCGATGACATTGTATTCGCCGTATACATACCACCACACGACCCGGCTCCCGGGCAGGCATTGCACTCGATCGCGTGTACGTCCTCTTCCGTGATCTTCTTCGCACTGTATTGACCGACAGCTTCAAAAGCACTGACAATGGTCAGGTTCTTTCCGCCGAGGCGGCCCGGTTTAATCGTGCCGCCGTAGATGAAGATGGATGGAATGTTGAGTCTTGCAATTGCGATCATTGCCCCGGGCATATTCTTGTCGCAGCCGCCGATCGCGACGAGACCGTCCATGGCCTGGGCATTGCACACTGTTTCGATGGAATCGGCGATCACTTCGCGCGACACGAGCGAGTACTTCATGCCTTCCGTGCCCATGGAAATGCCGTCGCTGACGGTGATCGTGCCAAAAACCTGCGGCATGGTTTCCGCTGAGCGTAATGCTTGGATAACGTGGTTGGCGAGTTCGTCGAGGCCGGCGTTGCAGGGAGTCAGATTGCTGTAACTGTTGGCGACACCAATGATGGGTTTTTCAAAGTCCCGGTCGGAAAACCCCACGGCGCGCAACATCGCACGGTTGGGAGATCGTTCAATGCCTTTTTTGATAAGATCGCTGCGCATAATCCACCTTCAGCAAAGACAACAAATCTTCTGTTCGCCTGAGGTGAACCAGCTTTACCGGGTCTTACTAGTGGATACGTTCTATTTGGTGTGCTCGGTTAACCTCAGGTTTCCTTAGGCAATAATAACTAGCCCGAGAACCAGAAGGTTAACGAGAATAATAAGGAGGAGATTAAGCAGGGAAGCAACGCCCGTTGGTCGGAGAATACCGTGTGCGGTATCGACCAGGATGCGAGTTGCGGTATTTGCGTTGGTTCCCACTTTACTTCAGTAATGTGCTCTCCCTAAGAATATAAGAGATTATTTTGACTTGTCAAGAGCTAAGTTGACTTTTTTTTCGCTCAACGGGTTGAACCTCTGTGCGGGATTGTTGCAGATGACAAGTAAGTTCTTGCCATTGTTCCGTTTACGAGAAAACAAAAACAAAATGAGAAGCTGCAATTCGGTTCGCGTTTTTTCCTCTGTGATCTCGCCCTCGGATCGCCAGTCGGAGATCTCAGAGACGATAAGCTGAGCGCTGGCGGTATTGTTGGAACAACGTCCAACCATACCCCAGCAACACTCCTGCCGAAACCATCCATTGGACACTGTCATCTCGAAAGAAGAAGGGGCACGCGATTTGAACGAGCAACAAGGCCATCATAAGAAACGCGACGCGCCGCATAGACCCTGGCATGAGAGCCCATCCGCTGCTCAGATCGCCGGAGCGCCCACGGTTCTTGTTTCGGACGCGGGCGGCGTTTTGCACCATTCCAAAAGCCAGACCGATTGCGCTGCCGAGAACGACAGCACCGGTTGGTAAGAGAATGCCCAAAAATGAAGTTTTCATGGTTTTAAGTTATTCGATGGTTCAAAATTATGCTGCGACAAGCGCGTGTTGCGCAGAGTAGACTGATTAACTCCTTGGATGATGTGTTTCTGATGCTTTGTCCAGAATGACGCCGCTGTACCCGAGGACACCCATTTCCGGGATGTCCAATCCCTCAATTTCCGTTTCCACCGGAACCCGGTTGCCGACGAGTGCCTCAGCGATTTTGTAAACGGCTATGGAGATGATCGACAACGTAATAAAGCACGTCGTTATGCCAACCACCTCGGCCCAGAACTGGCTCAAACCTCCGCCGTAGAAGAGACCTCTCACGGTCCCTGCCACCCCGTTCCAGCCGTCCCCGTACGTTCCGTCCGCAAAAAGACCGAGTGCAAGACATCCCCATGCCCCGTTCATGCCGTGGACCGAGATTGCACCGACTGGATCATCGACCTTTAACTTGTCGAAAAGGAATACTGATTCCACCACGAGTATTCCGGAGACGAGCCCGATGATTATGGCGCCACCGGCGCTGACAAATGCGCACGGAGCGGTAATCGCAACAAGCCCCGCAAGCATGCCGTTGCACATCATGCTTGGGTCGGGTTTTTTTGTGCGAATCCACCACATCCACAGAGTCGCCGCGAGGGCACCTGTCGCACTTGCCAACATCGTATTCACCGCGACAACGGCGATACGAAGATCCGTTCCGGCAAGAGTTGAGCCTGGGTTGAACCCAAACCACCCAAACGCAAGGATAAAGGTTCCAAGAATTGCCATTGGTATGCTGTGCGCTGGCATGGGATTGATACTATTGTCTTTGTTGTATTTTCCATAGCGAGGCCCGATCATCCAGGCAAAAATAAGCGCAATCACACCTCCCTGCATGTGAACCACCGAGGAGCCTGCGAAATCCACGTGACCGTGACCCAAACCGAAATTTGCCCCGAGCTGGGAAAGCCATCCACCACCCCAAACCCAGTTGCCAAAGATTGGATACATCACCATCCCGATAAAGCACCCATAGATCATGAATGCGGAAAACCGCCATCGTTCTGCTGCAGCACCGGTTGGAATTGTGGCCGTCGTATCCATGAACACCATTTGGAACAGGAAGAGTGCAAATGCGGCGGTATCGTAACCGGCCCCCTGAAGAAAAAAACCCTTGAGTCCGATGAGACCGAATGGCTTGCCAAACAGCGTGACTGTAAACTCATTGTTCAACCCCGCATAGTTCCCCAATGTACCCAGAGCGCCAACGCCTCCAAACATGAACGCAAACCCACAAATGTAGAACCCGAGCATCCCCATTGGGTAGATCATGAGATTCATTGCCATCGTGTGGCTTGCATTCTTTGCGCGGCAAAGGCCGGTCTCGACAAGCGCAAACCCCGCCTGCATGAACATGACGAGAAATCCCGTGACGAGCGTCCAGACAAAATTGATCGAAACCCGGTTGTGGCCGACAGCCTCACCGATCTCCTCAATTGTCGGCTGCCCTGGTTTTGCAGCAGGAACATCTGCGATGGTCCCGGTCTTTGTCCCTGAGGGATCCGGGTTTTGTTGTTGCGCCGTCGAGCGTGAAGGTACTGCAGACAGAACGAGCAAGACGATCAGCATCCAGCGCAACGCATCGCCCCCAATAAACGTTCTCTTCATAAACTTCTCCTGTCGTTGATGAATGATTTGGCCCAGTTATGATCGCTTTAGAAGGACACCACTGCGCTGACGAGGAACGTCAATTGCGTGGTTTCCGTACCGATACCGGATGATGTTTGGGTGGCTTTCTTGTCAAATGCCGGCACGTTCGAAAAATCGTCGCGCAGTTCGCCGCGGAGCAGCAATGCATCGGCAAACTTGTATTCATAAGTACCCGTGATTTCCTTGATATCCGATTTGGGGCTGAGCCCTACTGCGTAGCCTTCTGGATCGTCAAAGATTTCCCCCCGCACAGCAAGGGCCGTTTTGTCGGTGATCGAACAACGTCCGTAGATGGCGGCGCCCTTCCATCGCAGAAGTCCGTTGGAGGTTTGTGCTTCACCATAGTCCGCGTTGAGTCCAAGTGAAACGGCATCCGAAAGTTGATGGTTGACGACCAGATCTGCTACGTTTCTGGCACCATACTCAATGTGCGTCAAGTTCTCGTGGCCAGCTATGAGGTTGAGAACGATGTTCGTAGCAAAAAGCGGTGTGCAATTTAGTGCGAGTCCAATCGACTTGGATCCGTTGTTGTCGATGCCGGAATTCCAGCCGTTCACAATATGGAAGGTTGCTGAAAGTATGTGTGAGAACGTGTAGGTAATTCGCATTCCTGTGTGGTAGTAAGGTATCGCCCACGCAAACAGGAGCGAACGGCTGTAGTTCGCGTTGTCCTTCGATTCCATCACTTCGTAACCCATATGGGTCACAAATTTCCCCGCATCGACCGTCAACCCGTTTCCTAAGGGTATCACCACGGTCAGATACGCCTGTTGAAGGAGCGATGCTGTGCCCGTTACACCTTGCTGTACAACATCGTTTGCGGTTCCATAGTCGAGGTCAAGGCGAAAGCCGACTGGCTCGGCTTTCTTTTGAAACACCACCTCAACGAGGCTCAGATTGAATTGATTCTCGGAGATGTCGAAATTTCGCAACCTGTTTGTCCGACTTGTGGGTTGGGCGACATTCTCACTGTAGTATGCATCGACAAAGCCGCTCACCTCGACTTTCGACGGCTGGAGGACCTTCGCCGAGTCTTGTGCCAGGCAAGCTGCATCTGCCTGGAATGTCAGTACGATGCCAAGAACTACCACCGCTCCTCTGTTACGAAATTCCACAGCCGATTTCACGATTCCTTCTCTTATGTTGTCAAACAATCGTCATAGCGCGGCTTCACCGGATTCCTCGGTTCTCACCCGGATTGCATCCTCGACCGAAGTAACAAATATCTTCCCATCCCCCACCTGACCCGTTTTCGCCGATTTCACGATCGCTGACACCGCCTCGTCGAGAGCCTTGTCGGGAACGACCAGCTCAAGTTTGATCTTCGGCAGGAAATCCACTTTGTATTCCGAACCCCGATAGACTTCGCTGTGTCCTTTTTGCCTTCCGAAGCCGCGGACCTCGTGGACGGTCATTCCGCGATATCCGAGCTCCATCAACGTCTCCCGCACTTCATCGAGCTTGTGAGGCCGAATGACAGCTTCGATCTTTTTCATACCAGGAACTCTCCTTCCCATAAGTGGTTGAAATGACGATCCTGCTTCAAATTTCATAACCTTATAAAATAAGGCATTGTGTGGCAATTTTCTTCATGAATTATGTGTTTCATCGTATGTTCGGTATAATGTAATGTTCATTCTCGAAAAGTCAAGTACTATTTTCTGCCGGCTCTTTTGGTGACCGGCCGTTACGGCAACACAGGTTCAACTTGACGTTCTTTCTCCGGGGATCGTGGGACAATTGTCGACGAGTTGTTTTGCGAATCTGTGTTCCCGAGAGACGCCATACCGGAAGCTTGCCAAGAGAGTCGCAAGAGGGGATATCGGCTGCAAGAAGTCCGGCCGCGGTGGGCGAAGGCAAATTCCAGCCCTCTGGCAGTACTGGTGCCGCAAGAAAGAAACCTGGACAACGAACGCCGAACGTCAAATCGACAATTCCTCTCCGACAGGCCAGAATACGCAGTGTCAGCCATTCCGTTGATAACGTGGTGAACGATCCCTCGATTCGCAGACTTCGCCGGTTGTGAAGATATTCCCAGGACAGAAACTGAACACTCATTGCGCCGAACTCGCGAAAATCGTATCTTGGCAGTGAACACCGTCTGAACGATTCAATCAAAGGAGAAAGCAATGGAGTTCCTCATCGCACTGGTCGTATTGCTCTGCATCGTGCTCGGTTATGAGTACCGCATCCGCAGGCCGGACGACGTTGTGGTCTTCGAGGGAAAGCGTGGACTTGCGGTCAGAACTGCACGATTCTATCCCCGCCACTTCAGTCTCCCGATTCGCCGTACAACACACTCGCTGCAAATAGCGGTCGATGCGACGGCCAAGGGAAACCTCGAGATCAGGGTAAAGGTCGCCGCAACTGTCGCTGCCTCTCTTGACCATCTCGCGGCCCTTGTCCGAGTCGGGGGTTGGAATACGGACGCCGTCGGTAAAGCGGGGAAGGAACTCGAAACACTCGTGCAGGGGTTGGTCAAAGAATATACCGAACAACACGGAATAGAAGAGCTTGCGTCGGAAAAAATCCTCGCCTCCTTGAATCAACGAGTTCCCGGAAGCGCCGCAAAATTCGGACTCGAGGTGATTTCACTTCTTATCCTGTCCTTCGAACCGCTCAATCCTCAGATCTCAGAGGCCCTCCGCCAGCAGGAACACGCCCGCATCCTGGAACAGACGGAATCGCTGAACCAGAAAGCGCGCATTGCAAGCGCGAAGGCAAAACTCAAGGCGGACGAAGAAATTATCGTGCTTGAGAATGAGCTTGAACTCAGGAATTATGACCTGAAGAAGAGCCAGTTGGAGCGGGAATCTGTCCTCGCTGGGCTCCGCGTTGATGAAGAGTTGAAACGAAACCGGAGAAAACTGGAGTTCGACAGGGAGGAGCTCGACATGCTCCGGAGCAGTCCAGAGCTCCTCATGCTCACACCGCAGGCCGCACGCCTGGCCGAAGCAAGCCAGGGACTGAAGAACGCGCGCACAGTCGTCTCCCTCTCTCCGCAGGATGTCGCCCAGGGATCAGAGTTGCTCGGGATGTTCCAGAAGATGCTCTCGAGCGCTCTCGAGTCCTATCGCAAGGAGAAAAAGACCAAATCCAAAAGTTGAACGTTGATGGCCCGTGCTCATCGTGCTCCAAGCGACCTGTCAGCACTTGTTCATGACAGGAGCCGGTAAAAGTGGTCTGTTGAAGGTGATTCGGAGATGCTGTCTCGATGAAGAACCATCCGGTCTCCATTTCATGTCCACGAAATGCAAGGCTTTATGAGAGACCCGCTCTCTTACTTCCAATTTAAACCCCTCAGGGCAGCGCGCGTCTCGGAAATCAGCGAGACGACAGCATCGTCCGCAACGCCGCCGGAAGATCGTGTCAATTTTCACATCGGCAATCCCGTCCAGGACCGACGACTGACCTCCGCTTACCTGCGCATCGTTCTTGGAATTGACGTCCGGCGCACGGAACTCGGTGATGATGACAATGTGGAAATGCTCCGTCAGCTTGACTGGGAAAGAGACGAAGCACCGAAACTTGAGTTCCTGGAGCAGACGATACACCGGAGTTCTCCCTATACTCCGCGTGGCGGATTTTCCCGGTCCAATCCGGTTGGACTGGTCAAGACATTCACTGACTGGCTGCAGAATCAACCGGAGGCGATGAAGTATGACCTCGGGGAAACGAGCGGCAAACGGGAAATCATTCTGGCGACGGGAGGAATCACCGAAACGCTGCGTGTCCTGTTCCACGCTCTTTCCTCATCGATGGTCGAGCTTCCCGCCAACATTTTATTCCATCGTCTGGACTCCGGACCTCACTCTTCTGATTACGCAAGACTCCGTTTCGAGCGGCTCCCGGACGATGAACGCCAGGCCCTCGAAGCGATCAGGGAACGCACCGCCCGGGAGCCTGCTGTACCATGTTTTCTCGTGCTCGGGGGTTTGCTTGAAGAAGAGACGCGGCGAACTCTGCGACACATCAGTCTTCGCTATCCTTTGTTCTTCGTTGAGGCAAACAACGCTCCGAACAGGCTATCGCTGGCGCGTGAGGCGAAACTGGTCCAAACGGTTCTCCGACTTCTCACGCCGGCCATCTTTGACAGCAAGTTTCATCAGTTGTCGACAGTTTTTCTCGCCGGCAATTCGGATTTGCTCAAGGTCTTTGAATCTGTTCATTTCCAGCTCAAAGGCACGCCGTCTGCATCGGAAATTGAGCTCCTTTCCTACCTGCTGAGTCAGCACAAACCTGAAAACTCCTCAGCCCATTCTGAAGCTTCTATCACGCTCGAGCCAACATTCGAAGGACTGTCGCCGGCTCTCGGTTCAACAATTGCTTTTCCTCAACGTGCACGGATTCTTGAGGATCGCCTCGCCGGTATCGTCCAGTCCGTTACAGAAAAGCTCGAAATGCGCGCAGTGACCCTTTCTGAAAGAGTCAATTCTGCAACCGAACAAATTCATTCGCTGGGCCCTCTTGTGCCCGTCGATCGCTTTGCCCGCATGGAAACGAGAGATGTCTTAAATGACATTGTGAATCGGGTCGATTCCCCCGAATGGCTCGAGGAACTTCAAAAAAGCTTCCTGGGCGCTTTCCTTCATCATCATTCAGAATACAAGCTTTCACGCTCCGTTATCGTCAGCGGTTCTTCCCGAACGGCATTAGGTCTGCTTGGGTTCCATTGCGGAATCAAAGAGGTCGTCGTCCCCGATTTAAGCTGGAGCTATGAGCACTGTTTTCCGGTCATTCATCCTGTCCCTCTCTCGGAACAACTGGATTTGGACGTCGATGCACTTATTCAGACTGTTCGGAGCAAGATCGTTGCGGATCCGTCGTGGACGAAGAGAGGGGCGTTTGTCATCAACAATCCTCACAACGCCACCGGGAGAGTCTTCAGCGAGGCGGGTGTCCGCCGGCTTGTCACACGACTCCTCGAACTCGGCGTATTGATTATCGACGATCTTTCGTATCAGTACGTCGCCCCGACTCCCGAATTACCGGGATTCAAAACGATCAGACAGATCGCGAATGAGCTCGTCCACAGCGGAACCTTATCGGAAGAGCTGACGGAGAATGTCATCACAGTACACTCCGTCTCGAAAACAGACTGCCTTGCAGGGGCGCGTCTTGCCGTCGTCGAGATCCGGCGGGAAGACTTGTTCAACAGATTCTCGGCAGTGAACAACGCGATTGTGCCGAACATCGGAGCGATCGCTCTCACGTATCTGTTCTACCGGAGCGACACCGGCAACGCGCACGCTTACTGGAAACTGCGCAATCAAATTTTCCTCGAACGAACCAACGCACTCCTTGAAGCCGTCAGCAATCTGCCGAAGGACAGGAATCCGTTCAACATCGAGATCATTCCACCGACCGGGAGCATGTATCCACTCCTCATTGTCCACCTGTTACCGTCTGGACTTTCGCTCGACTGGCTCGCATCCGGACTCGCCCGGCAGGGAATAGGCATGCTGCCTCTCTCAACGTTTGCACGAACCGAAAAAGGGTTCGAGACCGGGCGCAAGACGTTTCGCCTCACCCTGGGGGGCACCGACGGCGCAGAGACCCTTCTCAACAAAACGCGACGAGTGTTGATCGATCTCAACAGGCTCATTGCTGAGGAATCTTCCCGTTACAACCGGATTGCATTTCGCAAGTACACGAACACGCAACGCAGAAATGACCATGGACAACTCAGCCGCGAGCGGTGGAATTCCATCGAAGAAGCAATTCTCCGCTCAATTGCCAATCTGCAAATCGACCGCGTCCGTGGATTCCGGGCGAGCGACCTCGCCAGGAATTTCCACGACGAGTTTCTTCCTCAACGGCTTGCAATGTTCAGACAGTGGTGGAGCGACCGTTCCTCCCTTGCCGCGGAAATGATGACGTTGGCACGGGCGGATTCCGGCAAGTCACTTGTCCGACGCCTGGAGCAGGAGTTCTACAAAGATTCGCTCACAAGACGTGTTGATGCGTTCCACAATCGTTCGTACGATCGGACCGTCCATCCCACGCAAATGTACTCGATGCGTCTCGACCGACAGTTCAGCCGCATCATCGGCACGCTTCTTCGAGGCAGCAGTGTACCGTCGGCAGCTCTTGAATCGGCAGCGAGCGAGCTCTTGCGGGAATTCCTCGGTCTCAACGTGACAATCCCCTCGGCGGAAGAGCCGGATGAATTGATTCTGGACCTCGATTCACGAATCGTGGCGGAAAACTACGCAGCGCTCAACTACGGCAAAGAAGAACGTCCTCTCCTTTCCTTCTGGAGCGATTGGGACGGGAGTAACAGACCTTCCGGCCAGGGGCATCGTCTCGCCGCCGCAGCCGTGATGGTGAACGTGAGTCGTCTGTCACGTCTTCTTACACTCCTCATGAATGCAAGCGGGACATCCACAATCGACCCGCTTCTTCTTGCGGAGATCAGGAGAATTCCCAGGAATAACCTCCGATTCACGACGCTCCTCAACGACATTACCACGCTTACTCAGCAACTGGAGAAACGGTACCGCGGTATCCTCCCGTTTAGCGTGAAACCGGGGACTGTGCGGAATCTCGGGATGCGACTCCACCTCGCCCGCGACCCGCTAACACTCCTCTGGCATCATAATGACAGGCTTGAGCGCAAGATGTACGCGCTTCGCCAACGGAGAAGGGAAACGCTCGAATACTATTTTGCGCTCAACAAGCAACTCCGTAAACAACTCTACGCGCTTCTGCCGGTCCTGCCACAGCATCTCGCCAACGGGCCCCTTCTCCTGGAGATGTGCCTCTACAGGGATCTTCTTCAGCGGACGGCAATTACGCCGCGGATCGACCAGAAAATGGTGATGGCGCAGGATGCCTTTGCCATCGACACTACGGTCCACAATATCCACGAACTCAACGAGATTGCCTCGCAGTACGGCAATCCCGGTGTCATCCTTGCCTTGCAGGTGAGCATGACGACCAAGGCGGAGGCATTGATCGCGCTGGACCGGAAATTGCGGGCACGCCGAGAGCAATCGCGACGCGATCGGACTGATCTTGACTTGCCGTCGATCGACCTCATCCCGTTGTTCGAAGATATTGATGCAGTCAAGTCAATTCCCGCGTACCTCGGCAAGATTTGGGATTATGCACTCCAAAGCCGCCGTACTAATCAGGAGACTACAGACCGGTTTGCAGAAATCGTTTCCGAAGTGTTCATCGCAGGGTCGGACCTGAGCCAGCAAGTAGGTCAGGCGGCCGGCGCGGCACTCTACGGACAGGCAAAGTACGAGTTGACGCTTTGGCTTGGTGAACACCGTCTTGCGGAGAGAGTCAGAATCAAGCTCGGCAGTGGCGAACCGATGCAGAGACAGGGAGGGTATTATGCTGAGGTCTCGGGCAAAGCGGCATTCGGAACTTCACCGGAGGCACGCCGGATCATTACGACGCATCTCCGGGCAGCGGGACGAAAGAGCAGCGAGTACGCTACAACGCCGTTGATGGGGATCTTCACCGAGCAGGACTTGCGGACGCTCCAAAGTGCTGTCTCGGAACAGCTTCGTCATCTTCCCGTCCGAGAGATGGCAGAAGTGCTGTACCATCTCAAAGAATCCCAGGGCCGCCATCGGGACGATCTCATCCGCGCAACGGAATCACTCGTCGAGAGCAGGCTGCAGCAGAAGAATCGCGGGACACGGGAAATCGAACGTCTCACGGTCGGCGTGCGTGACCCCGTGTACGACCAGTTTATCGCCCTCGTCACCGATAATTTCAGGCAAATTCTGTACGGCCGGGAACACGATGTCGTCGGTATTCACGTGGTTTCGTATTTCATAGCGAGGACAATGCCGCAGCTCCGCGACAGGCCAACAGTCCGTCCCACGCCAGGATCGGGAGAGGAGCGAGGCCAGAAGATTCTCGAACAGATTGCAGGGATCAT
>DATDNS010000430.1:0-2889 GCA_036518155.1 Bacteroidota bacterium | reverse complement strand
TGTTGATGATGTTTCATTCGGCAGCAATGCAACATCTTGGAAAAGTGAAGAATCCGGTCACCGATAAAATCGAAAGGAACCTTGAACAGGCGCAGGCCATCATTGACATGTTCGACATGTTGAAAGCAAAGACGAAGGGCAACCTGAACGTCGATGAAGAAAAGTTTCTCTCGAACCTGTCTCAGGAATTAAAATTGAATTATGTCGACGAAGCGTCGAAGCCGCAGGCCGATCCCGGAGAAAAACCATGATTTTCGGGATATCGGGCAATCTTGAAAAAGATGCACT
Source organism: Bacteroidota bacterium (assembly GCA_036518155.1). Lineage (GTDB taxonomy): Bacteria > Bacteroidota > Ignavibacteria > UBA10030 > UBA10030 > JADGQA01. Next base: position 2,601 of record DATDNS010000430.1, on the reverse strand, counting down.
GCCACAGGTTGTTGAGCAATTGTTGGAACGCTTTCATCGCGAGAAGATCAAGTATGTTCTGCACGACGCGTTGTCTCGTTTCATAAAACCGCATCTTCGATTGCAGAAAATTGACCGGTCGCGCCTTGTTGCGGAACGAGAGCTTGGCTCTTCGTGCGACATGCTCATTTCTCTCGGCGGAGACGGAACCATCCTTCGCTTCGCCAGGCTCCTGGCAGGAACGAATATCCCGATCCTCGGCATCAATCTGGGGAAACTTGGTTTTCTCGCGGAGGTATCGGTCGATGAATTGAACCAATGTCTCGATGATATCCTCCGGGGTGAATACACGATTGAGTCGCGTATGATGCTTCAGTCATCGGGGAACGGGATGAAATCGGCGTTCGGCGCACTGAACGACATCGTCGTTTCTAAGTACGGAGCATCGCGCGTGATGGACATCGAAACGTATGTCAACAACGAGTTTCTTGCGACCTTCACAGGGGATGGCATCATTATCTCAACACCCACGGGTTCGACGGCCTATGCGTTGGCGAACGGGGGACCAATTGTTGCTCCTTCGAACAAATCCATTACGATCAGCCCGATCTGCCCGCATACGCTGACCGCGCGTCCAGTGATCGTCCCGGACGATTCCGTGATCCTCCTGAAGGTGTTGTCAAGCGTTTCGAAGATTCAACTGACGGCAGATGGGCAACTTGAGAAGCAGCTGAGGTCGCCTGCCACAATAAGCATCAAAAAAGCACCGTTTCAAGCCAGATTGGTAAAAAGGAAGAGCACAAGCTACTACGAAGTGTTGCGGAAGAAATTGCACTGGGCAAAAGATGTGCGGATGAGAAATGACGGCAGCCTCTAGTTATCCTTTATCCCTTCTTTAATCCACACTTTGATTCCATTGATTTGGTTGTCGGTAAGTTTGTTTTGGTTCGAAGGCATCCGGGGTGCGTAGGTGCCGTCAATCCATCGAACAAGAAGACTTGTCGTATCTCCGCTGACAACCAGCACGGGAACGAAATTTCTGAGTTTGCTATACGACGGTGCCTCGAGGTTTAGACCTTGCGCAGGCGAATTCCCACTGTGGCATTGAGATCCCAGGCAAGTCTGTGAGAATAGGGGATCGATATCACGGGAATAACTGACATTGGAGGTGGGCAGAATCAGATTAGAGGTATCAGGTCTTTGGTCCTTGCACGAAGATATTGCAAGAACGACAATGACCGCGAGCGGCGCCAAAATCAGAATGAGTTTTGTGACCCGGTCTTTTCGAGAAGCGGCGAATCTCATGAAATTACGAATTCTCAATGGCCGTAATTTGTCATATCCTTAGCTGAGAAAAATTACAGAAAACTGTGTCGTCGTGCAACGGGAATCTGAATTGACTTTCCTTCGATCGTTGGCTATATTGTGTAAAATTCAGGGGCCGTTAGCTCAGCATGGGAGAGCGCCACAATGGCATTGTGGAGGTCACCGGTTCGATCCCGGTACGGTCCACCATCGGCACGAAGCCCGATTTGAGAAAGGACAATCACGAAAGGTTGTCCTTTTTTTTCTTGGCTAATGGTAATATTCATCGATTGCGGGAGGTGGAGTGATTCCAACCAAAATCATCTTGTCGAGTCCTACTGAATTGTCGCTTACGTGGGACGATGGGGTCGAATCGACAATTGCTCTCCGGATTCTGCGCGACAATTGCCCGTGCGCATCGTGCCAGGGTGAGACTGTGCTTCTGCGAACCTACAAACCTGTCCAACAACCGGAGTTGCCTGGGAAATACGTCCTCAAAGGTGCTCAACAGGTTGGATCGTACGCCCTTCAATTGAACTGGGGAGATGGGCATCAGACGGGGATTTATACCTGGGAAAAACTTCGCGGCCTATCCGGATCAGCCTCTCAATGACCCCTCTCGGCGTATTTACAAGGCTGCTCAGGTACTTCATTCGCCACAAATGGCGCGTGACAGCGGGATTGTTTGCCGTGGGCATGATGAGTCTTTCCGATGTCATGACTTCCGCACTCATGGCAACGCTGATCGAGTTCTTTCAGACAGTTGGGAAACTCGTGAGCACGCATTCGCCAATCGTCGTTCCATTCAATATCACCGTCCGAGACCACGTTCTCATTGCCCTCAATGTCAACGGCTACAGCGATGCAATGTGGGTCATCGCGAAGGTTGCGCTCGCCGTCCTAGCCATTACAGTGTTCAAAGTCTGCTTTGTCTACGTACGGGAGTACGTGATGAGTTCCGCCCAACAGAAGATACTGATGAGATTCAGAATCGACCTCTTCGGCACTGTTGTGCAATTGCCCGTGAAGTTCTTTGACACGAACAAGACGGGCTATACGATGTCCCGGATTACAAACGATGTGAACAATGTCGAGCAGACTCTCTCCCTGCTTGTCGAAATCGCTCAAAACGCGATCTTTGCGCTGGTGTTCGCGACCGTCCTGATCTTTACGGACTGGAGGCTGACAATCTTTACGATTTTCGTCTTCGGTGTCTTCGGAGAGATTTCACGAAAATTTGGCGACCGCATTCGCAAATTCAGCATCGACCTTACGAATACCATCGCCGAGATTTCCTCATTCCTTCAGGAAAAGATC
>DATDNS010000429.1:0-5702 GCA_036518155.1 Bacteroidota bacterium | reverse complement strand
GAACAGTGATGCTCGGATAGCCGGCGACGGCGGCTGCGGTCGAGCTTCCGCCGAGAAAATGATCGCCGTCGACGAGATCGGTCAGCCACGCCGGACTGTCGGTCGGCGCAAGGAGCGCGTCAAGTTTGTATTTCTTCATCGCCGCGTCAATGCCTTCCTTCCGGGTGAGTTTGCGGCATTTCTCCAGCGCCGCGAGATATTCCTTGCTCGTCAACGGTCCCCTCGCCTCCGCCTTTATGAACGTATCCTGCCCGAAGTACGGCATTTCCGTCTTCCTGTTCTTCTCATTGAATTCGATGATCTCCTTCAATGTGTGGACCGGTGCATTGGGCCCGAGGCGCGCGAGGTAGGCATTCATGTCAGCTTTAAGCTCATAATGAAGGACAAGTTCCTCGGCGTTTCCGAGTTGTCCGAAGGATTTCGTTTCCACCGGATCGATCACGGTTGCCCCTTGCTGTTTCAGAACTTCGAGAGCTTTGTTCATGATGACGTCGACTTCTTCGTGGAACCCGAAGAAGAACCGGGCGACACCGATTCTCGCGCCCTGGAGTCCATTCGCGTCGAGGAATTTTGTGTAGTCGGTCAGCGATTTTCCCTTGCGCGCGGCCGTCGCTTTGTCTTCGGGGTCAACCCCGGTCAACGCCCCGAGCAAAATCGCTGCGTCCCGAACGGTCCGGGCCATCGGTCCGGGTGTGTCCTGCGTATGCGAAATTGGCACGACTCCGGTACGGCTCACGAGTCCGACGGTCGGTTTGATACCCACAAGGCCGTTGATGGAAGAAGGACTGACGATGGAGCCGTCCGTCTCCGTTCCCACGCCGGCCGCGCAAAGGTTCGCCGAGACGGCTGAACCGGTGCCGGAGCTTGAGCCCGATGTATTCCGGTCGAGTGCATACGGGTTCTTCGTGAGTCCTCCGCGGCCGCTCCATCCGCTCGTGGAATGACTGGACCGAATGTTTGCCCATTCGCTCAGGTTTGTCTTTCCGATGATGACTGCGCCTGCACTCCGGAGTTGTCGCACGAGAAACGAATCTGCCGGTGGTTTCGATCCGACGAGCGCCAGCGAACCAGCGGTTGTCGCCATTTTGTCGGCGGTGTCGATGTTGTCTTTGATGACCACGGGGATGCCGTGCATCGGGCCGCGTGCTCCTTTTTCTTTCCGTTCCTTGTCGAGCGCATCGGCGATGTCGAGCGCGTCCGGATTCAACTCGATGATACTGTGAAGTGCGGGGCCCTGCCGATCGATGGCTTCGATCCGGTCAAGGTATTTCTGCACGAGAGAACGGGACGTATATTTTCCCGCATTCATCCCTTCCTGCATTTCACTGATACCCATTTCTTCCAGGTCGAACGGCTCAACCCGAAATGAAGGTTGCGATGGATTTGAGGGCCGGCGTGCACCAGTCAACGCAGGCAACACCGCAGCTGCGACCCCCCCGGTAATTCCCGTCTTGAGAAATCCTCTCCTGCTGAAATTGAACAGTGTGCCGGCAGACTTCTTCTTTCCCATGGCTCCAATCTCCTTTCAAGTAGTTAGACTAATTCGTTCGCCGTTTCCTTGATTTTCGAGCAAACCCAATCGATTTCTTTTTTCGTAATGACGAGGGGCGGTGCGAAGCGGATCACGGTCTCGTGCGTCTCCTTGCACAGCACTCCTTTTGCCGCCAATGCTTCGCAATACGGCCGGGCTTGCGTATCGAGGACGACGCCGATGAGCAACCCGCGCCCCCGTATTTGTTTGATGTGCGGACTCTTGATCGCCCGCAGTTTCGTCATGAAATACTCACCGAGGTCATAGGAACGCTTTACAAGCTTCTCGTTTACGATCACGTCCAGTGATGCGACAGCGACGGCTGCCGCAAGAGGATTTCCCCCGAACGTCGAACCGTGATCGCCTGGCTTGAACACTCCAAGGACTTCTTTCGTTGACAAGACTGCGGAGACGGGGTAGAAACCCCCGCCGAGAGCCTTGCCGATGATGACGGCGTCCGGCTTGATACCTTCATACTCAAAAGCAAACAGCTTGCCGCACCGTCCGAGACCGGTCTGAATTTCATCGGCGATCAGGAGAACATTGTTGTCCTTGCATACCTGCGCGGCTTCACGCAAGTAACCCTCCGGCGGCACGACGATCCCGGCTTCGCCCTGGATCGGTTCGACGAGAAACGCCGCCGTGTTGGACGAGATATTTTTTTTGAGATCATCAATATCCCCGTACCGCACAATCCGGAAACCGGGTGTGAACGGTCCGAATCCCTCCCGGTACTGGGCGTCGGTTGAGAAGCTGACAACGGTAGTTGTTCGACCGTGGAAATTGCCCGTACAACACACGATCTCGGCAAGGTGTTCCGGAACGCCCTTCACCTTGTACGCCCACTTCCGTGCCGCCTTGATGGCTGTTTCCACCGCTTCGGCTCCGGAATTCATCGGCAGGGACATCTCATAGCCCGTGAGGTCGTACAATGCTTTGTAGAAGTTCGGAAGCTGGTCGTTCCGGAATGCGCGGCTCGTGAGCGTCAAACGCCGTGCTTGCCCGACAAGCATCTTCAGAATTTTCGGATGACAATGTCCCTGGTTCAGTGCTGAGTACGCCGAGAGACAATCGAGATATTTCCTGCCCGTCACATCGTACACCCACACACCCTTGGCTTTATGGATGACGACATCGAGCGGATGATAATTATGGGCACCGTATTTCTCTTCGAGTTCGATACAATGATTTGGTTTCATACGTCACGTTGGCGAAGGTAAGGTTGAATGGAAGGTTATGCGGCGGCCTGGAGTGTTTTCAAATGTACTTCAACACTCCCGGATAATGCTTCAAGGTTGTAGCCACCTTCAAGCACGGACACAATTCTTCCGTTGGCGTACCTGGCAGCGACCTCGACCGCAAGTTCTGTGGCCCGCTTGAATGATTGCTCCGTGAGATTGATGTTTGCGAGCGGATCGTCCCTGTGCGCATCGAACCCGGCGGAGATCATCAGCAACTCGGGACGGAATTTGTGCAAGGCAGGCAAAATACGCTCGCGGAACGCATTAAGAAATTCCGGTTCTCCGCTCCCGGGCCTCAGCGGACAATTGAGCGTGAAGCCATCGCCGGCATCCTCTCCGGTTTCATTCGAAGCCCCTGTTCCCGGCCAGAGGGGATATTGGTGTGTGCTGATGTACAGGACCGTAGGGTCGGTCCAGAAAATCTGTTGTGTTCCGTTGCCGTGGTGAACATCCCAGTCAAGGATCGCAACCCGTTCAATGCCGTACTTCTGCTGCGCATACCGCGCCCCGATCGCAATATTGTTGAACAGGCAAAAGCCCATCACAGATTCTGTTTCGGCGTGGTGGCCGGGGGGACGAATTGCGCAAAAGACGCTCCTGGTGTGTCCCTCGATTACTTCGTCGACGGCCCGAAGAACTCCTCCCGCAGCAAGGAGTGCAACTCCGTAGGACTCCCTGCACACGTGCGTATCGCCGCTGTCAAGAACGGTTTCTCCGGCAAGGCATCGCCGTTCGATTGTTCGGACGTATGACATTGGGTGGACCTTCTGGATCCAATCAAGCGACGCAGGGGCCGGACGAATTTGGCGGAGACTCTTGAGCATGCCACGTCGTTTCAGGTGACTGACGACAGCCTCCAACCGTTCCGCCCGCTCCGGGTGCCCCGGGCCGGTGTGGTGCTCAAGGTAGTTCTCGTGATAAATAAGGCCAACGTCGTTCATGGGGAGGTGAGAAGGATCAGACATAGAGCCAGGTTGATTGCGTGACTGGCAAGACAAAGCGTGCAATGGATCTTCAGACGGACGATCAATACATCGGTAAGATAAATCCCCGTTGCGACTGATACAAGCGATCCAAGAACAAGCAACAAATGCAGTTGTTTCCAGAGGATTCCCGAGAGAGCCGACCCGACAAGTCCTGTGTAGAAGAGGAGTCCGAGTACGAAATTCGGCATACCGTAAAGTCGTGCCTGACGCGTTCCGAGCAGCGAAGCACACGACTCAGGTTCGATGCGACAGAATGAAGGTACGTACCGGTCGATCCCCGCAGCGGGTTTATAGTAAACGATCGTGAAATACAAAGAGATCAACAATCCTGCACACGAAAACACTGCAACGAGTATTCGACTCAGCATCTGTTTCTCATTGAGGAGGTTGATGACCGCTTCATTGCTGTGGAAATCAGGAAGACACTCGACAACAAATCTAAGAACTAATTGCGAATGTTGCTTTTTGCCTTTCCTGCGAGGTCTCTTTATATTGACGTAGTACAATCGACGATAACTATCTGGAAATGTCTCTTGCCCGGATGACAATTTCAACCCCGCCGGACTTCAGTTTCTGGAAAACTGTCAACAGCCACGGCTGGTGTTCACTGCCTCCTTTTTCCATCGACAGAGAGCAACAACTGCTGCGGATTCCGTGCTCATTGTCGGGCGGTTCGTATGCGGCGTGCACCATCTCCCAGTCAGATTCGAAACTTCACGTACGGATCGGATCACGACGCCAGCTCAGCCGGAGACAACGGGAAGCCGTGAGGGGTCAACTCCTTCAATGTCTGCGCCTTGATGAGGATCTGTCTGAGTTTCACGCGGAAGCACGGAAATATCGCCACTACCGCTGGATTCCGCGCTTGCGGGTGGGGAGACTCCTGCGTGCGCCGACCGTCTTCGAGGATGTTGTAAAAATGATCTGCACAACAAATTGCAGCTGGGCGCTGACGGAAGCGATGGTTGGCAATCTCACCAACAAATTGGGAACTCCTGTGGATTCATCGGGAAACGCCTTTCCGTCACCGGAGACAATTGCGAATGTGAACGAGTCCTACCTGCGACGGGAGATCAGGGCGGGGTACCGCTCGCCTTACCTGTTGGAACTCGCGCGCCGAGTGGCCGGCGGAGACCTTCCACTCGAAACGTGGCGAACGTCCACGCTGCCGACCGAGGATCTCTATGAGCAGGTACTTGCCGTGAAAGGCCTTGGCCCTTATGCCGCAGGAAATATTTTGCGACTTCTTGGCCGGTACGATTATCTGGCTCTCGATTCATGGGTAAGAAAGCGGTTTTCAGAGCTCCACCGGAACGGAAGGAAAGCGAGCGATGCTGTCATCGAAAAACACTATGGGCCGTTCGGCAAATGGAAAGGACTGTTCTTCTGGCTTGAAATGACGGAATACTGGTACAAACAAGAATTTCCGTTCTAAGTACTCCGATTATTCATCCTGTAATCGATTGTCGGGTTGATCCTTCATTCATTGACCATGCTCATCGAGATTCTTCACAAGCTTGTTGAACAACGATATCGGCGACACGGATTCAAGAGTAAGCTTTTGGACGTCGCACCCTTCAGGATGCACTATTATGAACGACGCGACTCGAATTCTTCGAAGTATCTCCTGTTCCTGCACGGCCTGGGAACCTCGTCGAGCACCTGGGTGCGGACTATTCCAAAGCTGCCGCAGGAATGGAATATCCTGGCGTTAGATCTGCCGGGTTTTGGAATGTCATCGGTCGACGATGTAAAGAGTGTCCCGCAGTTTGAGGAGTTGTACCAATCCGTTGTATTGTTCGTGGAGCGAATGGTGCCAGTACCGTTTACCCTCGTGGGACAATCGCTCGGCGGATGGCTCGCGGCGACGTTCGCGGCCCGGCATTCCCAGCTGGTCCGGCATCTTATCCTGGTTAATAACGCAGGAATCTTCTGCGACGGAGC
>DATDNS010000428.1:0-2925 GCA_036518155.1 Bacteroidota bacterium | reverse complement strand
CTTCTCCGGTTTCTTCCTGCCCGATTGGTCGAGGATGATGAATTCGATCATCTCGCCCGCTGCGAGATGAACGCCCATTGCTTCCACCATCTTCGAGACCACCGCACTGATGCTGTTGTTCGAATACTCCCCGGCCTCTTTCGTGATATGACGGCGCAACACGAGTTCCATCGGGTTTGCCTTGCCGCTCTGCAGGATGGCAATATGACGCCGGGCGATTTCGAGAAGCTCGGGCACCATAGCTTCAACGTCCTGCACGTTGTGCGCCGCGGCCATGTGGTCGAGCATCGCCTTCTGCAGGTTCTTGATAAACTTCGGGACATCGCGCCGCCGCGTTTCGATGCCGCGGATCTTGATGTCGCCGTGCTTGTACCACCCGACGTACCGGTTCGCCGTTGTGATCACGGGATCCTGCTTGGAGGCGGGAAAAAGGATCCAGTTGTAAATGCCCTCCAGGGATATATCGATCCCGACAGCCTGTGCAATGTCGCGACAGAGCTGTTCGTAATCCTGTTCTGTTGCACCTTCCTTTTTGAGCCAGACACAATCGATGATGGCGTGAAGGAGGTGGTATCCCTGCGACTCGGCAATCTCCTTCGCCTTCAGGATGGCGTCGCGCGAAAACGCATTGACGGATTCGTGCGCTTCAATCCTGCCAAACCGCGCGTTCTTGTAGCCGAGATAGCCGAAACAGCTCACGAGCATCCATTTGAGTGCATTCTGCCGGCAGTCGAATTTGCGGTAGAGAGCCTCGTTCTTTCCTTTGTACTGCTTCTTCATCTTTTTGTAGTAGGCTCGCTTCTTCACCACGGCATCAAGCGTGGCGGGAACAATTCCTGTTCTCTTCTGGCAGATGGTGTATTCAAGCTCCGGGACTTTATGGTTGTCATCGAAACCCCCGGGAGGGCAACAGCGACAGTTGATGGTTTCCGGCGACACGTTTTTGTTGACCATGATGGACGGGTACATCGAGACGAAATCGAGCTCGGCAACATCCTCGTGGTAGCCAAGCGGCGGATTGAAAATCAGTCCGCCCCGGTCAGCCATGAGGAGCGTGGCTGCAGACTTGAATTCTTCCGGCTCCCGCTTCTTTGACGGGATGAGGATATTATTCCGGCACGCCCACGACAATTGCATCGATGACATCGATGTGCCGATGCTTGCCCGCCCCTGCTTCTGGCCGCACATCTGCGTGAGCCGGACCATCTCGAAAAGCCCGTCGAGTTCGGATTCCACGACGGTGAACGAGTTGTCGTTATCGACGTGCCAGCGTCCGGCAAGCTCGAACGCGCCGTCCTTGTGGACGATCTTGCCGTACTGAAAGAAGCTGGACTCGCGCGTTGTCGTGTATCCCGCATTCTCGTCCCGGTTCAGTAACAACGGCACACGCTCTTGTTCGGAGAGTTCAACAAGTTTCGGCATCAGGACCGAGTCGCCGTAGTCGGTGAGAAGAATGTCGGGGTCGCAGCGGTGCAAATGCCAGTTGAGCGATTCGAGGACTTCGCGGGGAGTTTCTTGTTCAAGCGCATATGTCCGGTCTTCGTACGTTACTTCAAGCCGGATCTGCTTCTGGTATTTCGGCGGGACAAAATCGTTGGCGTTGCGGAGAAGCATGATCGAGAAGGGGGGAAGCTCGTAGTCGACCGCCTCACGTGAATCGTTCACCTGCCAGTCAAGGAGTTGTCCGTCGTCATCGACGCGGTATTCTCCCAGCGCAAGAGGAAAGAGCTGCGTTTCGTACAGGAACAGCTGTTGGGCGGCAATATCGGAATTGAAAAAAGCAAAGTGGGGGAAAAACCGTTCGTAGTACCACACAACTTCTCTCATCCGAGTGGCATCGTGGATGTGAACCTGAAGCACGTCGAGTGAATCACCGGAATAAATTTCTGTCTTTGTCGTTTTGGTGACAGAGATGGGGTAGGGGCATCGTGTTGCGAGGAATTCCGCCCGCTGCACATCGCCGTTCTTGAGGTACAGAAAAAACGACGGGCGGAAGGGACGGAAACATCGATGCTTCCCCCCGCTACGGTCGATGAACCAGAGGATCACGCCGTGAGCGGAGGGATAGACATCGAACAACCAACCATTGATGGTTGAGGACATTGGTACCGGACATCAAGAGAAAAAACGTTAAACCTTATCGCACTACGCGTGTGGCGGTTCCTTCTTTCCGAGAAAGAAGGAACCAAGAAATCGTGTCGAATTCGTAACCCGCGAGAATACCTGCTGCCCCGCCTGCTCGAAGTCTGGCACGGCTCGCGTTAATCGAGATGGAGAACGTGCCAGACCAAAGTCCCGCGGTAAATCATCCGCGCGCAAACCCGACGAATTCGACTCCACGCTAATCCCGCCTACATACAGGCCACAAGATCTTTTGCTATTGTGCGAAGACCCCGAAATCATTGGCGGTGCGGGGGGCTGAAGTACGTGTGTTTATTGCGCCGGCTCATCACCAGGAACACCCGGCGCAATATGGCTTGCGGGTGGGTGTTCTACCTGCGCGTTATGATTTCGGCACCTTTTCTTGCCTACTTCTTTTGGTGACAAAAGAAGTAGGTCGCCGAAGGCGACAGATTCTACTTTTGAAGGTTTTGGTCTGGAACTAATCTCCAATGGGATGCGCGCCCCGCGTGCAACATTAATGCTCTCCCTGCCCCTCCAGCCTCACAATCCTGTCTTGCAGCTTGTTGATCAGCTTCCGTTGCTCGACGGCGATGGACATCATGATGCTCTCAAATGGGATCGCTCTCATCGCGTAGAAATTTTCCGCGAGATGGAGTTTCGCAGCGCGGAAGATGTCGTCAAACACTCCCTGGTCTTCTTTGCGCAGCCCGCGGCGGTACTTCGACCACGTCCCAAGCTCGATGTCGATAATATTGGTGAACGTCGGTACTGTACGTCCCATAAAAACCCTCCTTGTGGAAT
>DATDNS010000427.1:0-3533 GCA_036518155.1 Bacteroidota bacterium | reverse complement strand
CGTGCGCGGCAATCTTTCGTAGGGGCGTGATTTCATCACGCCCTGCGTAGGCCGGCCAAAAGTCCTCATTCCTCCAACCCTCTTCGTGTTCTTCGTGGATTATTCATTCCCGCGCACAGATGACTCTCACCGTTCTCGTAAGAACCTGATAAGGTGAATGTCATCGTTCCTTCTCGCCCGGGTGTCACGGTCTCACCGTGCGTGGCAATCTTTCGTAGGGGCGTGATTCCATCACGCCCTGCGTAGGCCGGCCAAAAGTCCTCATTCGTCCAACTCCCTTCGTGTCCTTCGTGGTTTATTCCTTTATAACCGTGCAGCCGCCTCCCATATGATTCTTCATTGATTTTTCTGACATTTTTGAGTATTCTGAAACTCAGGTGCAGCCCTAAGGGCTCTTAGCTCAGTTGGTTAGAGCGCTACCTTGACATGGTAGAGGTCATAGGTTCGAGTCCTATAGAGCCCACACGAGAAGTGCGAAGGCAGAAATAAGAAGTCAGAATAAAACGCGAGAATCACAGATAACCGCCGGATTCGCTGTTCATTTCAAGCATTTGTCTCTGCGTTCTTTGCGTCCTCTGCGTGAGTTTATAACAAGGTTGCGGGTAAACACGGAATCGGAGAATTCTCCGATTTTTTTTGTCTTAGTCCATGAGCAAAATCAAAATCACATTTCCTGACGGAAACGCCAAAGAATTCGAGCAGGGAGTCACCGGTCTCCAGGTTGCTGAAAGTATCAGCAAAGGACTGGCGAAGGAGGCACTCGCTGTCGAAGTCAACGGCGAAATACGCGACCTCAGCCGCGCGATAACACAGGATTCCACCCTGAAGATCCTCAAATGGGCGGATGACGGGGGAAAGTACGCCTACTGGCACAGCTCGGCACACCTTATGGCGGCTGCGACCGAAGAACTGTTCCCCGGCGTCAAGTTCGGAATCGGACCCCCGATCGAGACCGGGTATTACTACGACCTTGACCTTGGAGACCATACGCTCGTCGCAGAAGATCTCCTGAAGATTGAAGACAAGATGCGCGAACTCGCCGCCAAAGACGATCCGTACATCCGCGAAGAGAAACCGTGGTCCGAGGCAGTAGCATACTTTAAAAAGAAGGGGGATCAATACAAGCTTGAACTCCTCGAAGACCTCAAGGGTCAGACGATTTCGTTCTATCATTCGGGCAAGTTTACCGACCTTTGCTACGGTCCCCACATTCCCTCGACCGGAAGAATCAAGGCCATCAAGCTTCTCAGCGTCGCGGGTGCATACTGGCGGGGAAACGAAAAGAACAAAATGCTCCAGCGCATTTACGGAGCGACGTTCCCGACCCAGAAAGAGCTCGACGAATATTTGTTCCGCCTGGAAGAAGCGAAGCGTCGCGACCATCGCAAACTCGGCCAGGAACTTGAGTTGTTCCTCCTGACTCCGAAAGTCGGCGGTGGACTCCCGTTGTGGCTGCCGAAAGGGACCATCGTTCGCGAAACCCTGGAGAATTTTCTCAAGGCCGAACAGCGCAAACGCGGATACAAGCCCGTTGTGACTCCGCACATCGGCAATATCAACCTCTACAAGACGAGCGGCCATTACCCGTACTATAAAGACAGCCAGTTCACGCCGCTCAAAGTGGAGGACGAGGAGTATCTCCTCAAACCGATGAACTGCCCGCATCACTTCCAGATCTATGCCGCGAAGCCGCACAGCTATCGCGACCTTCCCATACGCCTGGCCGAATTCGGTACGGTCTACCGGTATGAGCAATCGGGCGAGTTGAACGGACTTATCCGGGTCCGCTCGTTTACCGTCGATGATTCGCACATGTTCGTGCGCCAGGACCAGTTGAAGGAAGAGTTGTGCGGCGTCATCGAGCTTATCCAGCTGGTGTTTTCCACCCTTGGGTTCAAGGACTTTAAGACACGCCTGTCGTTTCGCGACCCGAAGAACAAGGAGAAATTCGGGGGTGAGGACAAGCTTTGGGAACAGTCGGAAAAGGACATCAAGGACGCCGCTGACTTAATGAAGTTAAATTACTATATTGGAATCGGCGAAGCGGCTTTCTACGGTCCGAAAATCGACTTTATGGTCCGGGATGTTTTGGGGAGGACGTGGCAGCTCGGCACCGTCCAGGTCGATTATGTGATGCCTGAACGGTTCAACCTCGAATATACCGGCGCCGACGGCCAGAAACACCGTCCCGTGGTGATTCATCGCGCACCGTTCGGATCGATGGAACGCTTCATGGGGGTCCTCATCGAACATTTCGCGGGTGAGTTTCCTCTGTGGCTCGCACCGATTCAGGCTGTCATTCTGCCGATCACCGACAGCCATCTCGAGTATGCAAAACAGGTATTCAGGGAATTCGAAGCGGCGGGACTGCGCGTCGAACTGGACGATCGGAATGAAAAAGTAGGATACAAGATCAGAGATTGGGAGACGAAAAAAGTCGCCTACATGCTCGTCGTCGGAGACAAGGAAAAAGAAGGCGGGACGGTCTCCGTGCGGCAGCATAAAAAAGGAGACCTGGGACAACTGAACAAGGAGGAGTTCCTGGCACAGATACTGAAAACCGTGAACACGAAATCACTCACTCTATAGGAGATACACCATTAAACAAGACCGAGCTCGCGTAAACACAGAAATCAAGGCGCCCAAAGTACGGGTCATCGCGGATGACGGAGAGCAGCTGGGGATCATGGGAACACGGGATGCCCAGAAAGCGGCGACCGACCGGGGTCTGGATTTGATTGAGATTGTGCCCAATGCCGACCCCCCCGTATGCAAGATCATGGATTTCGGCAAATACCGGTACGAGCTGGCGAAGAAAGAGAAGCTCCAAAAGAAACATCAGCATATCACCCTCGTCAAGGAAATCCGGTTCCATCCGAATACCGACACCCACGATTTCGAATTTAAGACGAAACACGCGAGAGGGTTCCTTGAAGAAGGACACAAAGTGAAAGCGACGGTCGTGTTCAAAGGACGGGAAATCACCTACCAGGACCAGGGACGGGAATTGTTGGAACGGTTTACCGAACGCATCGGCGACCTTTCCAAACTTGAAGAGGAACCGAAGATGGAAGGGCGGCAAATGATCGCCATCTATGCCCCGGACAAATCCAAGAAGAAATCGGGCGATGCCGCGAAGCAGCCCAAAGAACCGAAAGTCGTCAGGGAAAAAGAGACGAAAGCGGTCAAAGAAAAAGAGATAAAAACAACGGAGTAACCCATGCCAAAGATGAAGACCCATCGCAGTGCGAAAAAAACATTCAAGATCACTGCCACGGGCAAAGTGAAGCGTCGGAAAGCATTCCGGAAACACATTCTGACGAGCAAGTCCTCCAAACGCAAACGCCATTTGCGCAAGCCGGGGCTCGTCGCGGAAACCGAAGCGTACAAGATTCGAAGATTTCTCTCAGCATAACACGAAAGGATTAACGAGCAATGCCGCGTTCACAAAATAAAGTCGCGTCCCACCGACGGCGCAAGAAACTTCTCGCGTCCGCCAAAGGATACTGGGGCGCCCGGAGCAAAGTCCATTC
>DATDNS010000426.1:0-7379 GCA_036518155.1 Bacteroidota bacterium | reverse complement strand
CAACAACGCGGCAATGAAGACCGTCAAGGTCAACACGATTCCTTCGGACTGGCTCGGTCTCGACATCGGTCCTGAGACGATCCGTCTCTTTTCAGACGAGATCAAAAAGGCAAAGACCGTCGTCTGGAACGGCCCCATGGGTGTGTTCGAAATGTCGAACTTTGCAAAGGGAACAATTGCCGTAGCGCAGGCGTTAGCAGAGGCGACGAAATCCGGTGCTGTCACCGTCGTCGGCGGGGGCGACTCGGCATCTGCGATCGCGCAGGCAGGTCTCGACAAGGCGGTTTCTCACGTCTCCACGGGCGGAGGTGCGTCACTCGAATTCCTTGAAGGCAAAACGCTTCCCGGCGTTGCTGCATTGAACGACAAGTAGGGTTGCTTGCAATTGCCCGTGGCGTTCGCGATCTTGAGAATGAACGAAAACTTACGATGACATCGAAAACCGACAATAAGAATGCCGTACAATTCTAACCAGGGAAACTACTACCGTCCGTCGATGTTCGGGGGATTCAGCTTCTTTCCCCCGGTCATCAAGATGCTGCTCATTATCAACACGGCAGTGTTCCTGCTTTATTCGTTCCTCGGTTCGTTCACGATGGACGGGGTGCCGCTTCGGCTGGCGCTGGACTACTATCTCGGCCTGATGCCGCTCGGCCACGGTTTTTACCCGTGGCAGCTCATTACTTACCAGTTCATGCACGCGAACTTCATGCACCTGTTGTTTAACATGGTGTTCGGTCTATGGATGTTCGGGATGGAGGTCGAAAATACCTGGGGGGCGAAAAAATTCCTGACGTTCTACCTCATGTGCGGCATCGCCGCGGGAATATCCCAGCTCATTCTCTCTCCGATTATCGAGCCGTCTCAGGCGCTGGGTCCGACGGTCGGTGCTTCCGGGGCGGTCTTCGGGGTCCTGATTGCGTTCGGCATGATGTTTCCCGATCGCTACATCTTTATCTGGTTCCTCCTGCCGATCAAGGCTAAGTATTTTGTCATGATTCTCATTGCGTTGGGAGTCCTGTCGGTCGGCAGTCCGGACAACGTTGCGAACCTGGCCCATCTTGGGGGCGCGCTGGCGGGGTACGTCTACATGCTCTACGACCTCAAAGGGTTCAGGCTTCGGGCAAAAATGCGGACCATGCCCGGGTTGTTTTCCCAAAAAACGCCGACCGAGAATGCCGGATACCGTGACATTGTCGATGCAAAGGTGTTCGACATTCACGAGACGACAAAAGACGACCGCAGCGATTTGCAGAAACACATCGACGAGATTCTCGATAAGATCAGTCAAAGCGGCTACCAGAGCCTGACGGAAGACGAGAAGAAGATCCTGTTCGAAGCGAGCAAGAAACTAAACTAGAGGGAACTATGGAGACGTTGGAAGCTGATGTGCAGGTGAGCAGCACGCCCGGACACCACCAGACATACAAAGTGGGAGTGCGTCGGAAAACGCGACAGGTGATCGTCGGCGGGATCAAGATCGGTGGAGATGCTCCGATTTCAGTCCAGACGATGACCAAGACCAAGACCGACGATATCGCGGGAACCGTCGGTCAGATCAAGGCGGCGGCGGAAGCCGGGTGCGACATTGTTCGCGTGACAGTCAACGACAAGGAAGCTGCCGACGCGATGAAGGAAATCGTGAGGCAGGCTCCCGTTCCCATCGTTGCCGACATTCATTTCAATCACGTCTTCGCCCTCAAGGCAATCGAAGCCGGCGTTGCAAAAGTCCGCCTCAACCCTGGCAATATCGGATCGAAAGACAGAATCCGCCAGGTGCTCACCGCGGCGAAGGAGCGGGGAATCCCGATTCGCATCGGCGTCAATTCCGGCTCGCTCGAAGAGGACATTCTGCAGAAGCACGGCTATCCGACGGCCGAAGCCCTCTTCGAAAGCGCGATGCGTCACGTCGGCATCTGCGATGAATTCAATTTCAAGGACATCGTCATTTCCGTCAAATCCACGGACGTCAAGCTGATGATCGAGGCCTATCGTCTCGTCGCTCAGCGCACGGATATTCCACTCCACCTCGGCGTCACGGAAGCCGGCACGACGCGGGTTGGTACGATCAAATCGTCGGTCGGCATCGGGACATTGTTGTCCGAAGGAATTGGCGATACGATCCGTGTCTCGCTGACCGACGATCCGGTAAAGGAAGTCGAAGTCGGGAAGGAGATTCTCCGCTCGTTGAGTCTCGCATCGCGCAATGTCGAGCTCATCGCGTGCCCGACGTGCGGCAGATTGGAAGTCGACCTGTTCGGCATCATGGCACAGCTCGAGGATAAGCTCGCCAAAGTAAAGAAACCTGTGACGATCGCGGTCCTTGGCTGCGTTGTCAACGGTCCGGGCGAGGCGAGCGCGGCCGACATAGGGATTGCTGCGGGAAAAGGAGTCGGCATTCTCTACAGGAAGGGAGAGATGATCAAACGTGTGAAGGAGGATGAGATCGTCAAGACCATCCTCGAGGAAGTGGAGAAGTTTCAGCCTGAAGCGTAGGAGTTGGAGGACATTGCGGTTTATCATTTATGCAAAACGTCGGCCCGGTGCCGACGTTCTTGTTTCCAGGGGTCTGTTGCTTTCGAACGCAAATTTCTCAAACTTTCAGTGAGTGATTTCCTGAGAGTTTATGAGTCGTTCATCGACGTATCGCATCCAAACGACGGAGAAAGAATATGGACGAGAAAACAGCAAAACGGCTTCACCCTGAAACATTGATGATGGGATACGGTTACAAACCGGAGTTGTCCGAGGGAGCGCTCAAGGCCCCGATATTCCAGACATCCACATTTGTATTCCGGAGCGCCGAGGAAGGCAAAGAATTTTTTGAGCTCGCGTATGGACAACGGGAAAAAGGACCGACAGAAGAAATCGGGCTCATTTACAGCAGGATCAACAATCCGGATGTGGAAATACTGGAAAACCGGCTTGCCGTGCTCGACGGGGCCGAGGAAGCTGCCGCCTTCGAGAGCGGTCTGGCTGCAATCTCCACCGTCTTGCTCGAATTCCTGAAGCCCGGAGACCTGCTCCTCCACAGCCGCCCTATCTACGGAGGAACGGATCATTTCATCACGCACGTGCTCACGCGCTACGGTATCAACGTCCTTCCCTTCACGGAAAACGATTCGATCGACGACATCAGGAAGAAGATCAAAGATTCGGGCTACGCGGAACGACTGTCGATGATCTACGTTGAAACGCCGGGCAATCCGACGTGCGCAATGATCGACCTGGAAATGTGCGTTCAGCTTGCGAAGGAGTTCTCAACGAAAGGACGTCGCGTCGTCACGGCTGTGGATAATACGTTTCTCGGCCCGATGTGGCAGCATCCTCTTCAGTTTGGCATCGACCTGGTAATCTATTCTGCGACAAAATACATTGGCGGCCACAGTGATCTCGTCGCCGGTTCGTGCGCAGGGACGGCCGAATATATCAAGCGAATCAAGACACTCCGGACATTCCTCGGCAACATGGCCGATGCGTGGACAGGCTGGCTGCTGATGAGAAGTCTTGAGACGCTCAAAGTCCGCATGGATTGTCAGGCGCGCAACGCTGAAGTGATCGCCGGCTACCTGCAGCGCCATCCGATGGTTGAAAAGATCTATTATCCCGGTCTTTTGAAGGAGAGTTGTTCCCAGTTCAAAATATTCAAGAAGCAATGCACGAACGCAGGGGCCATGATCACCTTCGACATCAAAGGGGGCAGGTGTGAGGCGTACAAGTTCCTCAACAGCCTGAAAGTTGTCCGGCTTGCAGTGAGCCTCGGAGGAACCGAATCCCTGGCAGAGCACCCGGGGACAATGACGCATATCGACGTGGATCCGGAGGAGCGGAGAGCCCTTGGCATCTCCGACAAGATGGTCAGGCTTTCAGTTGGAATTGAAAATGTCGAAGATCTGATTTGGGACCTGGACCAGGCTCTTGCGGCAGTCAGCGCGACTGCGAAGAGCGGTAAGGAAGCTGGCGGCGTGCTCGAACACTCCCTCTAGGAGATCGCGCGGTGGACGTCGGCTTGCAATGAGCACGACAACGAAGGTCGGAGAAATCCTCCGACCTTTTGTTTGCGGAGACCGCGGGGGGAAAGTCCCGAATACGCGTGAAGGATGATGTTGACTCATGGATATCGACATTATACGTGACTACTGCCTCAAGAAAGGGAACAATGTCCGCGAGGACATGCCGTTCGGAGAAGACGTGCTCGTCTTCAAAGTCGGTGGAAAGATCTTTCTCCTGACGCGCTTGCTTGCCCGGCCGTTGAGCATCAACCTCAAATGCGATCCGGCGAAAGCTCTTGAGCTCCGTGAGCAGTACGAATCTGTTTCGCCGGGTTACCATATGAACAAGAAATATTGGAATACCGTGGTTCTGGACGGTAAAATTCCGGCAAAAGAAATTTTTGCCATGATTGATCATTCATACGATGAGGTGGTGAAGGGGCTAAGAAAATCCGTCCCTCTCAAAAATGTCAAGAGGAGAAAACGGTCGTGACTCCAGGTTCTGTAAAGCGGCTTGATGTCTTCTTCTATGAAACGTTTGAAGAAGAAGAGGAGGAACTGAGGCTGCTGCTCGGTACTACCTGCAGCTATGAATGCTCTTCAAAGACCATTCAGGAAACGGGTCACACGCAACCGCCCGCCAGACTCATCAGCATTCGAACCCAGTCAACGATACCGGTGTCGTGGAGCGGAACAATGGGCGGCGTGCTCAGCCGTTCCACCGGCTACGATCATCTTCTCGCATATCAGGCGAACATTACCAAGCCGCTGCCGCTCGGGTATCTCAACGAGTACGCGTCCCGCGCTGTTGCTGAACAGGCGATCCTGTTGGCGCTCGCACTCCAGAGGAAACTGCCGCTGCAAACGAAAAGCTTTGCCACGTTTGCTCGTGACGGACTGACCGGTGCGGAATGCCCGGGCAGGAATTTACTCGTTGTGGGTGTCGGCCGGATCGGGTCGGAGATTTACGGTATCTCCCGCGCTCTTGGCTTTTCCGTCAAAGGAGTTGACCTCGTTCATAACAGAACAGGAGTTGAGTATGTTTCACGGGACGAAGGCATCGCCTGGGCAGATGTCATCGTCTGCGCAATGAACCTGACGGGAGAAAACAGGGGATATTTTAGTGCCGAATTGTTAAAGCGGACAAAACCCGGCTCAATCTTTGTGAACATTGCACGCGGTGAATTGTCCCCGGTCCGAGATCTGCTAAACTCGCTGGATGCGAAACAGCTCGGAGGAGTAGGCCTCGACGTCTTCGAGAATGAAAACATCCTTGGTGCCGCGCTACGCACTGGCGGATCAGATGACACCACTGAAGTCAGGGATATCCGCAGACTTGCAGCGTATCCGAACGTGATCCTCACTCCCCACAACGCGTTCAACACGCGGGAAGCTCTGAGGCGAAAATCGCAGATGAGTGTCGACCAGGTGAAGCATTTTCTTGAACACAACGATTTTATCTGGGAACTCAAGCCGATCACCCGTTGATTCGTCCCACGAATACAAAATGCAACCACGGGCCGGAGACATCTCCGGCTTTTCAGTTCTTCGGACAATCCTGCGTTTTTCCTTTCACCAATTCTGTCCCTCGAAAAGGAAGACAGTTGCTGATGCAGGCCGTGACATGAATATTGTGTATGACGGAAGTCACAACCGAGCATTCTTCATCTCTCATCATTCATCAAAAAGACAGTAATTTCAGAAGGATTCCAGCTGATGAAGCATACTCCACCCGCCAACTGATCGTTCTTCTTGAATTATGTTCGAATCTTGTTTAGTATTCCACCCCGATTCTCGGACGGTACAACGTTACCAAAGGACGTGTTGCTCACGCAATTCACAACCCCATTCTCATTGATGAAAGGAGAGAACTATGGCAGCACCGGTAACACATTTTGAAGTCATGGCCAGGGATGGAAAACGGGCCAATGAGTTCTATGGCAACCTCTTCGGATGGAACATCAACGTCGTCGAAGGAGGTTACGGAATGGTCGACACGGGAGTCAAAATGGGAATCAACGGCGGTATCGGCCAGGTGACGGAGAACATGGCTCCCCACACGGTATTCTATGTTCAGGTGGAAGATGTCCAGTCGTATCTGGACAAGGCTGTAAGTCTGGGTGGGCGGATCGTCATGCCCGTGCTGGAAATTCCGAACATGGTGACCTACGCGCAGTTTTCGGATCCTGAAGGAAATGTCATCGGACTGGTGAAGGGTCCTCAGTCACCCCCCAAGCAGGCAAGACCAAAGAAGGTCGCTGCGAGAAAGTCGAAGAGGGCCGCGAAAAGCAGAGCGAAGAGTCGAAAAGGAAAGAGGAAATAGGCGGATGAAAAGTAGAATTATTGAAGGCGTCGATGAGACGCCTTTTTTGTTTCCGCAAACCCGTCAGAGTATCGATTTCCGACCCCGTCCAAATCATACGTTCTTCCACGTCCAGGAATTGCTGTTATTGTGTGTTTTCGCGTAATTGAGGCAGTTCCGGGTGCAATTACCACCTGGATTGGATGTAAAGTTAATTTGTATTTCAACCTTTTCTCGCATCCTCAGTCTTACTCTATAACCGCAGCAAGAATCTGATAGGCAGAGCTTGCAGACCACGACGGGGTTTAGAGCCAGAATTGCCAAGTGAATGTCCTGACTTCAAAGACAGATAACGAACTTATGTTCAGTGTTCGCGACGGCGATCTGTCGGAGCTGGGCGTGCTCTTTGAACGACATCACGAGCGCCTCTACAACTTCTTTGTCCGCCACACGAGCAGGCTCGATGCGAGCGAGGATCTTGTTCAGGATGTCTTCTTCAGGATGCTCAAGTACCGCCACACGTACCGGGGCGACGCACCGTTCACCGTCTGGATGTACCAGTTGGCACGGAATGCGTCAGCGGACTACTTCAAACGGTGGAAACTGGAGGTACCGATGGAAGGCGACGTCGGGGACAGGAGAAGCACGGAGCCGACCCCTTCGGAGATGAGCGAGCAGGGTCAGGAACAAGAGTTGCTGAAATTGGCACTCTCCAGACTGTCGGATGAGAAACGCGAAGTGTTGATCATGAGTCGTTACCAGGGTTTGAAGTACGAGGAAATCGGAAAAATCTGCGACTGCCCGGTTGGAACGATCAAAGCGAGGGTACACTTTGCGCTGAAAGACTTGCGCGATGAGTTTATGAAATTGACGAAAGAACACGTCTAATGGGGATTCGACTCCCGGGAGTTGCAAAGCATGAACAACGATAATCATGTCATAGACCGCCTTCCGGATTTCCTGGCGGGCTCGTTCGATGAAGAGGTGAGGACGGTAATTCAAACTCATCTCCAGTCGTGTTCCGCTTGCAGGCAGGAGTACGAAAGCCTGAGTTCGCTCTGGAACTCCCTGGGCATATTGCCGGA
>DATDNS010000425.1:0-2740 GCA_036518155.1 Bacteroidota bacterium | reverse complement strand
TACTGTCGACCGAGAGGTTCGTCGCAACAAGTCTCTTTGTCCTCACAATTGTGTTCGTCGTCATCATTTCGTTCAGGCAAAGCTGGATAGTCTATCTCTCGCGAAGGGAGAAGATCTACTGCATCGTCTACAGCGCCCTGTTGTTTTTCACGAGCGTGTTTCTGAGCGTACTTGTCACCAACACGTCTGCTTCGAACAGACTCATCGTGGCATTCAGCCATCCCCTCCATTCCTTTATCCAACTCACTGCAATACTCGGATCGGTATATTTTGGAATGGCATTTGTGAGCACACTGTTCCATCTCCCGACTGCCGAAGTCTTCGAACGAAAACAGTCCGAGCTGACATCGCTCCATAATCTGAGCAGGTTGGTTACACAGGTCTTTGACTTCAATGACCTTGTGAACACCGTAACGCAAATGACACTGGAGGTTTGCGGGGCAACCACGTCATGGCTTGAGCTCGTAAGAGCACATTCCGATGAGAAGGAACTTGCCGTTGATATTGCCGCGAGGCGGAATATCGCCACTGAGCAAATAGAGAGACTGATCGGCGATTCGAAGCCTTCGTTACGGCAGGTTATGGCTCAAAGCAAGAAAGTGTCGCTCATCGACGATATCCTCGCTGACAGGAGGATGAGGCATGCAAAATCCGACGGCGGAATGAAAGGATCGATGCTGAGTGTCCCGTTGCTTTCACACGGCGAATTGATCGGGATCCTCCATGCAACGAAGGACATCGAATATGGATTTGACCAGGATGACATCGACGTGCTGACGACGTTCGCCGATCATGTGACGATTGCCATTGAAAACTCAAAGCTGATCGCTAAATCAATTGAGAGAGAACGCTTGCACCAGGAGATGATGGTTGCACAGAGGATGCAACAACGTCTTCTTCCGCAGAATGTCCCGCAATATCCTTCAATCGACATCGCCGCCGTGTCAGAATCATCACTGGAAGTTGGGGGCGATTATTACGATTTTGTCCAGTTGGGGGACGACAGGTTCGGGATTGTGGTCGGAGACGTCTCCGGCAAAGGAGTATCGGCGGCATTCTACATGGCGGAAGTAAAGGGCATTTTTTTGTCTTTGAGTAAACTGTCCTCATCGCCCCGGGAACTGCTCGTGCGCGCGAATCAGGCGCTCATGGACAGCCTCGAAAGAAATGCGTTCATCAGTCTCATCTATGTAATGGTTGACACGCGCAAATCTTCCATGGTAATGGCAAGAGCGGGACATTGTCCCGTGATCTATATCTCGGCTGAGGGTTGTGAGCTTGTCCGCCCGAACGGTCTTGGACTTGGTCTTACAAATGGAACCGTGTTCGAAGAGTCCACAGAGGAGCGGACAATCAAGCTCAGGAAAGACGATGTGCTGGTCTTTTATACGGACGGCATTACCGAATCACGGGATAAAGACGGGGAGGAATATGGATACGATCGGCTCGTTCGGACGGCAATGGCGGCAAAGAATCTGGATGCATGCCGGATCAAAGACTCGATCCTTGAGGACGTCAGAACGTACAGAAGTGATTCAAGCGTTAGTGATGACATGACTCTGGTCGTCGTGAAATGGTTGGGGAATTGACAAATGAACGTAATTGCACGTAGGCACAAAGGAGTGTTACAAGAAGGAGAACTGTTATGAGCGATTTCAAAATCCACCACCGGGAAGGAGAAGGCGTCAATGTCCTTGAACTCAAAGGGTATCTCGACGCTCACACCGCCCCTGATCTTGAAAACGCTTTTCAGAAGTTACTGAACGAAAAGCGTTTCAGGATTGTCGTGAACTTCAAGGACCTTTCGTATATCAGCAGCGCAGGTCTGGGAGTCTTCATGGCGTATATTGAGGATGTCCGGAAAAACAAGGGCGACATTAAGTTGACCAACATGTCATCGAAGGTCTACAATGTATTCGACCTTCTGGGTTTTCCGATCCTGTACGAAATTTACAAGGATGAGAAAGAAGCAATCGGGAAGTTCAAAGACGGCAAGAAGTGAGCAACGAGGCGCATCTCTGCCTGCCGCAAACCTGTACTACCGTTAGATGACACAGTTCGCAAAAAAAATATCGAAGACTGTCCTGAGCCGTACGGATAACCTCCTCGAGGTCCGTGAATTTGTTTCGGATGCGGCAAGACAGTTCGGCTTCAACGACGAGGATATCGCCAATATTGTCCTCGCAGTGGACGAAGCGTGCACGAACATTATCAAGCACGCGTACCAATATGCGCCCGATGAACACATTGACATCGCCATCCTGCGCAACAACGGCGCATTCGAGATACGGATCAGGGATACCGGCAGGAATTTTGACCCCGAATCGTTGAGGGCCCCGGACCTGAAGCGAAATTTGACTCACCACCGGCGCGGTGGATTGGGTGTCTATCTTATGAAGAAGCTCATGGACAAGGTCGAATACAATTTTGCGCCCGGCCACAGCAATGAAGTGAGTCTGACAAAGTACCTGTCCAAGAATCTATTGCCCATCAAGAAGTAATATCCAGCGACACAATGCGCCCTGCCCCGGTTCATGCCGCCGGCAATATAGCGGCAAAGTCGTCCTCCGACATTCTTCCGCTGTTTGAATTCAGCAACGTTGTCAATTCATCGCTTGACCTGACATTCATCCTTGACACAGTCCTTCTCACGGTGATGGGCAAAATGCTCGTCTCGAAAGGTTTGGTTCTCTTGAAGAAAGGAGAAGGGACATTCGAAGTGATTGCAAAAAAGGGGCTT
>DATDNS010000424.1:0-7245 GCA_036518155.1 Bacteroidota bacterium | reverse complement strand
GGCATCGATGTCAATCCCCGCCATTTGCGCGACCCGATCTGAGCCAAGACCGGCGGCATTGATCACCACTTCGGCTGTGAATTGCGAGCTTCCTCCCTGTTCATCGATGCGAATCTCGTAGCCGTCTTGTTTCTTTTCAATCCCAACGACTTCCGATCGCAGTTGCACGGTCGCGCCGTTGCTGACGGATGTATGATAAAAGTAGTCCATCAGTTCGTGGACACTCAGGATGCCGGTCGTTGGGGAGAAAATCGCGCCGTAGGTGCGAATATTCGGTTCAAGCCGGCTCGCGCTCCCGGCATCAAGGATTTGAAGCAGAACCCCGTTCTTCGTTCCGTTTTCGTAGATTGCGCCGAGCTTCTGCACCTCATCCGGCGCTGAAGCTGTGATCAACTTCGTAATCTGGCGGTGCGCAATGTTGTTTTCTTTACAGAGCGAGTAAAGACGTTCGCGTCCCTCCACGCACAACAGTGCTTTGAGCGACCCGGGCTTGTAATAGATGCCTGCGTGGATCACCTCGCTGTTTCGGCTCGAGGTCTCCTCGCCATACTTCTCATTCTTTTCAAGGAGAATGAGGTTCGGATGCTTTTCAGATAATCGCGAGGCGATGGCAAGTCCGACGACACCGCCTCCAACTACTGCAATTTCAAAATCCGGCATGATGAGATCTAGTTTTGGGCGAAGTTCAGTAGTCATAAATTACTCATTAACGGCCGCAAAACCAACAATCGAAGCTGTCCCAGTTTGTGCTGTCGGGACTTACATCCCGACGGAAAACTGGTCAGTGTCGGGAGGAAACTCCCGACACTGCAACGCCGCGCTTCAAATCGGGATAGCACCCAACAATCGGCACGTTGGCATCATCGATTGTTCGACCGTTGTAGAGTTCGGGTCCTTGGAACACCTTGACTCCGTTTTTTCGTCTGCGTATGTTACCGGCACATCCGGCGCTCTTGACGGGAGACTGACATGAAACAATCGAGTTCAAACGAACAACGACGATCGCTTCTCAGACTCATCGAAGAATCGTATGTAAAAAAAGCGTGGCACGGTCCGAATTTGCGCGGCTCCCTTCGGGGAATCGCCCTCGGTGAAGCTTCCTGGAGGCCTGCCCCGGACAAGCATAATATCTGGGAAATCGTTGTTCATTGCGCATACTGGAAATACATTGTCCGTCGCCGGATTCTTGGTGAACAGAAAGGTTCGTTTCCCTTAAAGGGCAGCAATTGGTTTAAGCGTCCCATGGTTCTCACCCCGGAAGCATTACGCCAGGACATCACGTTGTTGGATGAAACGCATCAGTCAATGGTCGATGCAATCCGATCTCTCGACGTCACATCACTTCCGAGAATTCCCAAAAATAGCAAAGTAACGAATGAGGCCATCATTCGCGGCATCGCGCTCCACGATGTGTATCACGCCGGCCAAATCCAACTTCTGAAGAGATTGATGAAATAATTTCGGCAGAATTGCGTACATTGGTTCACAGTTGTGTCCGCTCCTTTCTTCTGCTGTTTTGAAGCACAGATACGAATCCTTCCACGAATTGCATTCGATCGCCATGAAAAAGAACCTCACATTCTACAACGTGGAGCAGTTTGAATCGATTCAGGATATGTTGCTCAAGTCGGTTGCGCGCTACGGCGACAAACTTGCTCTGGAAGACCTCAAAGAAACCCCCATCCCGAAAGTCACCTACAGCTCTCTTCTCAAAGACGTTCTCAAATTCGGCGTTGCGCTTCAATCCCTTGGATTGAAGGAGCGGAGCCACATTGCCGTCATCGGAGAAAACAGGGTCCAGTGGGGAATCGCGTACCTGACCGCCATGTGCTTCAATCACGTCATTGTCCCCATCGACAAGAATCTCAGTGTCAACGAAATCATCAATATCATTCACGAGTCCGATACTGTCGCAGTGGTGTTTTCCGAGAGTTACGAACCATTGTTCAGGGAAGAGCGGCGCTCACTGAAACGCCTCCGGCACTACATCAGCATGGACCTCTTGTCGGAGAAAGACGGATTCCACTCGATGGTGGAATTGATCAACAAGAGTAAAGGATGTGCCATTGACAACCTGCCGGACATCCGTCCAAACGACCTGGCAGTCATAATTTTTACTTCCGGAACGCTCGGAAGAGCAAAAGGCGTGATGCTCTCCCAGAAGAACATCGCAGCGAACCTGATCAGCATGCGGACTCTGTTCGAGATTCTGCCGGAAGACCGTTTCCTGTCCGTTCTTCCGATGCACCACACGTATGAGTGCACGTGCGGATTCCTCTGTCCGGTGTCCGCGGGCGCATCCGCGCACTACGCGCGGTCGTTGAAAACGGTCGTCGACGACCTCCAGCTCGTCAAAGCCACGATGCTGCTCGCTGTACCGCTGTTGTACGACAAGATGTTCAAACGTATTCAGAAATCCATCGAAGAGAAGAAGGCTGTCGCGGCCCTTGTCGGACCCCTGAAGAAGATCAGCACCGTCGCCGAACAGTTCGGCTGGAAGAACATCCGAAGAACGTTGTTTAAGGAAATCCACCATAAATTTGGCGGGCACATCCGGTGCTTCATCGCCGGCGGCGCCGCGCCGGATCCGGCCGTCGCCAAGGGACTCCGTGAATTCGGTTTTAACTTCATCCAGGGATACGGACTTACCGAAACGTCGCCAATTCTTACCTTGAATCAGCTCGACAATTTCAAAGACGATTCGGCGGGTTTTCCGCTTCCGGGCGTGGATTTGAAAATCAACGATCCGGACGCCGACGGCGTGGGCGAGGTGTGGGCCAAGGGAGCCAACGTGATGCTTGGGTTTTACAAAAATGAAAAGGCAACAAAGGATGTGTTCGAGGACGGCTGGTTCAAGACGGGCGACCAGGGATACTTTGACGCGGACGGAATGTTGCACATCAGCGGAAGAAAAAAGAACGTGATTATTTCGAAGAGCGGCAAGAATGTGTTCCCGGAAGAGGTCGAGGACGTTCTCCATCGCAGCCCGTACGTCCTCGAGTCTCTTGTCTATGGTGAGAAAGATCCCAAGCAGGATGAAATCATAGCAGCGCAGATCGTGGTCGACGCAGAGGCATTTGTCGAACTCTCCGAATCAAAGGGAATTGAAATAACGGACGAACTCATCAACGATGTCATCGCGAAAGAAGTCCGCAAGGCAAATCAGGAGCTCTCAGGATACAAACAAATCAAGAAATTTTATATTCGCGAGCAGGAATTCGAGAAAACGACCACCCAGAAGATCAAGCGATATCTCGTCGTTCAAAAGTAGAGATCACCAAAATTCAGGCCGGAGGGAGCTGCGCCAGTCGTATCGCCGGCCGCATTGTTCGTTTGCCGCAGTGCCCGATACCCCCATTCTCTCCTTTCCGTTCCAGGATTCTTCCACAACTGCCCCGTAATTGACCCGGGAAATGGCGTTTTCGTGGACTGCGACGAATTCCCAAATTTGCTAATGAAGATTCAAATCCTTAGTTTGAGACCCGATTTGAACGGAGGTTCACATTCTTTTTCCATCAATCTCACAGGGAGGTGCTACATGAAGAGAGTTGCCTTGCTACTTGTCTGCGCGTTCGTCGTAACGTCCATTCGTACGGCTACTGCACAGCAGAAAGCAGAATTGCCCAAAGGTTTGCGCGGTGAAATGATTGCCAATGCAAACGGGGTCGAAGCGAAGGTTCTTGACCTCGTCAAAGCTATGCCGGATGACAAGTTTTCGTGGCGTCCTGAAGAAGGTGTTCGCTCGGTGAGTGAAGTCTTCCTTCACATCGCAGGCGCGAACTATTTGTTCCCCTCGTTTGTAGGAGTCAAGATGCCCGAAGGGATGGATATGAAGAAGTGGGAAACTTCAACCACGGATAAGGCAAAGATTTCGGACGCCGTCAAAAAGTCCTTCGAGTCGTTCCGTGAGAGCATTATGAATCTCTCGGATGCAGATCTCGACAAGACAACAAAGATGTTTGGCTTCGAGACCACATACCGAAACGTTTACCTTGTGGCCCTGACCCACATGCACGAGCATCTCGGCCAGTCGATCGCATACGCAAGGACCAATCACGTCACACCCCCCTGGACGGCAGAGCAGCAGGAAAAAGCAAAGAAAGCAAAGACGGGGATGTAATAACACGCTGACAACAGGCCAACAACACCAAAGCCCGGGCAGATTTCAGTCCGGGCTTTGGTATGTACGTGCCTCTAGTGAGCCGTGCGCAGATTCACAAGCCAGAGACTGAGGTCCGGGATATAGGTAATCAACAGGAGTGCAACAAACTCCAGGACGATAAAGATGAGAACCGATCGCGCAATACTGAAGACCGGCTTTCTGAAGCGCAGACTCGACAGGAACAGGTTCAAACCAAACGGCGGCGTCAGGTAGGCAACTTCCATGTTCGTCAGGAAAATAATGCCAAGATGGAGCGGGTTCACGTTGTATTCCTGGGCGATCGGGAGAATGAGCGGGACGACGACGAGAATCGCGGGGAACATCTCCATCGTCATGCCCACGATGAGCAGGAATCCGTTGAGAACCAGCAGGAACTTCGTCTGACTCGTGATGGTGGACTGGATCATCTCGAGGAGTTTTTGCGGAACCTGCTGATCGATAAAGTAGTTCGTCAGGGCAAAGGCGATACCGAGGATTGCCATGGTAGCGCCGACAAGGAGCATGCTCTGCTTGATGACGCGCGGCACATCTTTGAAGATATGCAGATCACGGTAGACAAACACTTCCACAACGAAGGCATAAAACGCTGTGACCGCCGCGGCCTCAGTTGCGGTAAAATACCCGCCGTAGATCCCTCCCACGATCAGAAACGGCAGGGGAATTTCCCACGCCGCTTCCCTTGCCGCCTTGAGGACGTTCTTCCACGAAAATCGAATCTTCGGCACTTTCTCCGTTATGCCGATCGTGAAACTGTATACTGACAGCACGACGATGAACAGAATTCCCGGGATTACACCCGCCAGGTACAGCTGGTCGATACTGACCTGCGTCACGATCCCGTAAAGGATAACCGGGAGACTCGGAGGAAAGAGGAGTCCGATACTCCCCGATGCCGTCACCAGTCCCATCGAAAATCGCTCCGGATATTTTTCCTTCAACAGAATCGGGTAGAGAATGCCGCCGAGGGCTATGATCGTCACACCCGAGGCCCCTGTGAACGACGTAAAGATCGCGCACGTTACCAGCGTCACAATGGCGAGTCCGCCGGGCATCCAGCCGAACATCGCCTGCGCCAGCGCCACCATGCGTTTCGGCGCATTGCTTTCTGCAAGGACATAACCGCCGAAGATGAAGAGAGGGATCGCGACGAGCATGGAAGTCTCGGCAATCTGATACAACGAGATAATGATGACCGAGGTGTCGGTGTTGATCGCGGAAAAGGCGAAGAGGACAAATGCACCGAAAACTGTGAACAGCGGTGCACCGAACAGCGCGATGACAATCAGGAGGAAAACGACGATCCACATATTCACGCGGCAGCCTCTTTCTTCCTCGTCTCTTCAAAGAAATTCCTGGCTGCACGCGCGATAAAATGAAAGACAAAAAGTCCAAAGCCGACAGGGATGATGATCTCGGCATACCACGAAGGGATCTGGCCGTAAACGAAGGAGCCGCTCGAGATTTCATTTTCGACAAACTTTACGGCGGCAATGGTGAGGAAGACACAGACACCCGCTCCGAACAAATTCGTGAACACCGAGAACCACGAATTCATTCTCGGCGGCATGTAGTGCGTAAACGCGTCGATATTAATATGACGCTTATTACTGATGCCGAGTGCGCCGCCAAGGAATCCGATCCACAGAACGGAATGCCTGAGCAGGATGTCCGCCCAGACGATCCCCGCCGAAAATACGTTGCGGAGAACAACCTGGGCAAAGGCGAGCAGCACCATCATCAGCAGCAGAACGATGAGCAACGCACCTTCGGCTTTGTTGAGCCAGTCATCAAGTGTATTGAGAACCTTCATTTTCCCGCTTTCTCAGTTTTGCTGAAATCCCTGACCTCTTTCTCTACCCTGTCAAGAAATTCTTCTGTGAACATCCGGCCGACGAGGTTTCTGCGCGCCTTTGCCCCGACTTCAACATACGCCTCGGTTTCTTCGCTCGTCGCCGTTGTAACAATGATTCCGCGTTTCTTCAATTCATCGATCGATTTTTTGTTGTCGAGACGGCTCAACTGCGTCAATTTGGCCATATACGTCCGTCCGTTGCGCATGAGAATATCCTGCAGATCTTTCGGGAGGCCGTCATAGTATCTCTTTGAGATCAACACTGCACCGGCGGCGTCCGTGAGAGGCACGTCGACCATATACTTCACTTTTGTGTACCATTGCAGGGCGATCGCGGCATAGGGCGTTGTATACACCGCATTGATCAATCCTGTTTGAAGGGATGTCAGGACCTGGTCGAACGAAAGCGGAATGGGGTCTATGCCGAGGACCCGGAACGCAGTTTCGGCAATCGGGTCACCCTCCCACGTCCACATTTTGATTCCCTTCAGATCATCCGGCTTCTTGATCGGTGTGTTCGTAAATACATAGACGAACCCGACTTCTGCCCATCCGAGGAGGACGTACCCCCCGTCTTCAAACGCCTGGCTGAAATCGTTGTCAAAAACCTGATACAGATGATCGGCCTCTGCGTAGGATCGAATGAGAAAGGGAGAATCCAACACTCTTACCTTCGGGGCGATTTCACCCATGCCGACGCCCGTGAATCCGCCGCTCTGGAGCAGGCCTGCTTTGATCTTCCGAAGGACCTGTTTTTCATCCCCCTGGATATTGCCCGGATAGATCTTGAATCCAATACGGCCGCCGCTTTCCTTCCGGATCGCCGCATCATACTCTTCCATGACGTTCATCCACGTGCTTCCCTTGGGAGCGATCGTTGCGAACTTGATCGTGTATTGCTGCGACAACGCCGGCAACAGGCTTGCAAGGCATAACATCGTCAGGACCACTGTTCTTTTCACATTGTCTCCGAAAATTGGTTGTCAAAAAGGGAAAGAGTATTAAAACAGATTGTTCATTTGTGCACGGAGCAATTTCGCCTTTTGTTTGGCGACGGCGTTCGGCAGGCGTGCTTCCGGCAATACATCGATCGACGCGTCGTCGATTCTTTTCAGGAGGGATTCAAAGAGCTCCTGATTCTGCACCTGAACGGCGTACGTTTTGGCATAGAACAAATCCGCCAGGAGGAATTTGTCGCCATTGAGGGCAAGACATTTTTCAAAATAGTCCT
>DATDNS010000423.1:0-8177 GCA_036518155.1 Bacteroidota bacterium | reverse complement strand
GACTCGCGACACCGACCGCCATCATTGTCGGGACGGGCAAAGGTGCAACGATGGGCATCCTGATCAAAAATGCCGAGAGCCTTGAGCGTGCCCATCGCATTCAAACGATCGTCCTGGACAAGACGGGGACCTTAACGTTCGGAAGACCATCGGTGACGGATGTTGTAACGTTTGGCGGGATCGAAAAAGAGGACTTCGTCCGATTCGTGGCTTCGGCAGAACGAAAATCTGAACACCCGCTCGGCAAGGCGGTAGTTTCCTACGCCGCTTCCCTGGGACTGCAATTAACAGAACCACAGCAATTCCTGGCCCACACCGGACTGGGGATTACGGCATCAATGGAAGGAAGGAAAATCCTAGTCGGGAAGGCCGAATTCCTCCGTAATGAAGGAATCGACGTATCCGATGCCGGACCACTCCTTGAACGCTACCCAAACGAAGGGAAGACCCTAATCATTGCATCAGTTGACGGACGACTGGCCGGCGCTTTTGCCATTGCGGATTCAATTCACCCGTCGGCGCGCGATGCCGTCGACAGCCTGCGACGAATGGGAATCGACGTTGTTATGATGACGGGGGACAATCAACGGACAGCAAACGCAATCGCGAGACAGGCCGGTATACAATACGTCGTAGCCGAAGTCCTGCCCCAGGATAAAGTTGCGCACATCAAGGCACTTCAGGCCCAAGGGAAGACTGTGGCAATGGCGGGAGACGGAATCAACGATGCGCCGGCACTCACTCAGGCGGACGTCAGCATTGCCATGGGTTCAGGCACAGACATCGCGATGGAATCGGCAGACATTACGCTCATGAACCGGGACCTGCGTTCCATCCCTGCAGCAATCCGCCTGTCGAATCGGACGGTTCGGACGATCCGCCAGAATCTCTTCTGGGCGTTTATCTACAATGTCATCGGAATACCGCTGGCGGCCCTCGGATTGCTCAATCCGATTATTGCCGCTACGGCCATGGCTTTCAGTTCCGTAAGTGTTGTCTCAAACTCCCTCCGCCTTCGAATTTCAAAGGTCTAGATAACCGGGCACATCTCACGCCGTTCAGGGAATCCAAGCATCTCCTCCACCTTCCCTTTCTTGACTGCCATCGATCACGTTCAGGATTTAGTTTCCCGGAGCTGTTTCGCACTGCATTCCGGACAATATCCGTGCAAAATCTTCACGTCGGAATGTTTCGCAAGGTATCGGTCGATAGCAATCCAGTTCTCTCGTACCTCCACCCTTTTGCAGGAACGGCAGAAGTTGAGAAGACCTTCCAGATAATTCACACGCTGGAATGAACGATCGATCGCCAGGATCGCAACGATGCACAAGACACAAATGAACCCTGACATCACAATGTCGCCGACAGTATCACGATCGAAGACCCAGATGAGGACAATGGTGCCGATGAAACCGAGGATTTGAACGAGAACGATACTTCTTCTGAAATCTCCCTTCATCATCTCTTTCCTCCGCGTTATTCAAAATGCCATTGGCCTGCCTGCGATTCGAACTGAGAGATCCTCGTGCAGACCAACGGTGACATTGCTTTCGCCGGACGTGATAGTACAATCCTTGCAAACCGTGCCGACTGCAGAATTTCGTGCGTGTGTTGCATCGGTGTGGTCGCTCTGCGGCAGGTTTCTGTCAATATTTCAGCCTCTCGTTGGAGAAATTAATAACTCTGATTAATTGAATTTCAGGAGAAATTTTTGCAAGCTTTGTGCCGTTTGTAAGTTTTTCCAGGCACATTGAATCAGCATCGAATGACAAAATCGAGAAACGTCGCACACGTTCACTACCCAACGGCGCAGAGACTGCACATCCTGTCCCGAAACCTCTGGTGGACGTGGAATCCCGAGGCGCAGGAGATTTTCCGCACACTTTCACCGATGGTTTGGAAGAGTTCAAATCACAATGCCGTTGCAGTGCTCCGAGAAATATCGGAGGATGAACTGCTTGCAAGACTCCACGATTCGGATTTGATGAAGAGAGTCAGGACAGTTCTCGAAGAATTCGAGTCTTACCTCGGCAACAAGCGTACCTGGGCACGAAAACACGCCTCCATGCCGGATCACCCCATCGCGTATTTCAGTGCCGAGTACGGGCTTCACGAATCACTTCCGATCTACTCCGGCGGCCTTGGAGTCCTATCCGGCGATCATCTCAAATCGGCGAGCGACCTGGGCCTCAATTTTGTCGGTGTTGGCCTGTTTTACCGCAACGGGTATTTCACGCAACATATCGGTCCGGACGGCTGGCAGCAAGAACTCTATCCTGCGAGCAACCCGGAAGAACTTGCGATGGAACTCGTATTGCAGAAGGAAGGCGGCCGGTTGCTCAACTCCGTGGAAATTGGCCACACAACGGTGTTCTTCCAAACGTGGCTCGTACGTATAGGACGAATACGGTTGTATCTGATGGACACGAATGTTCCGGAAAACGATGCCCACGTTCAGACGCTCACTGCCTACGTTTACGGCGGAGACATCAATACCAGAATAGGCCAGGAAATCATCCTCGGCATCGGAGGTGTTCGGCTCCTGAAGTCCCTTGGTATAGATGCAGGGGTGTATCACATGAATGAAGGACATTCCGCCTTTCTTTCGCTTGAACTCCTCCGGGAAGAGCTGCACGGCGGAAAGAGCAGACAAGATGCAGAGAAACGAGTGCGGGCAAAATGTGTGTTCACCACCCATACTCCCGTCCCCGCCGGTCACGACCGCTTCAGCGGCGAACTGATGCGTCAAACGCTGGAAAAATTCTGGAGTTCAACAGGGCTGGATTTTGACACTCTGATGTCGTACGGACGCGTGCACCCCGACGACGCCGGCGAACTCTTTACGATGACTGTTCTCGCCCTGAAGATGTCGAAGCACGCCAACGGTGTAAGCGAGCTGCACGGACAGGTTAGCCGAGAAATGTGGAAGGATCTCTATCCCGGAACAAGCGTAGACGAAGTCCCCATCGGACACATTACCAACGGTATCCACACCCCTGGGTGGGCCACCCGACACGCGCACGAATTCTGGAACAAACGGCTTGGATTCGATTGGACAGAGAAGCTGATGGATCAGAAATTCTGGAAGCGTATTCAAAGCGGTAAGCTCGCAAGCGATGAGGAACTCTGGGCTCTCCGGTTTCGCATGAGAAGGGACCTGATTGAGTTTGCACGCACCAGGCTTGGCGATCAGCTCCGGAGGTCGGGAGGTGATGGATCCGTGACGTTTGACAAAATTCTCTCTCCAAACGCACTGACCATCGGATTCGCGAGGCGTTTCGCGACGTACAAACGCGCGCCGCTTATCTTCCGACATCTTGAACGCATGGTCCCGCTCCTTGCCAATCCGGAGCGGCCGGTGCAAATCCTTTTCGCCGGCAAAGCGCATCCACGCGACAATGAGGGCAAGAAATTCATCCAAAAAATATGTGAAATGACGCACCATCCGCAACTGGCCGGCAGGGTGGTATTTATCGAAAATTACGATTTGAATGTCGCGCGACACCTGATCTCCGGCGCGGATGTTTGGCTGAACAATCCCCGAAGACCGCTCGAGGCAAGCGGTACGAGCGGACAGAAGATTTGCATCCACGGCGGGCTTAATTTGAGTATTCTGGACGGCTGGTGGAGAGAAGGGTACAAGTCCGACAACGGCTGGGCAATCGGTGATGACGAACAGGAGTCCAACCTGGACGCTCAGGATGAAAAGGACTTCGAAAATCTGTACAAAGTCTTGTCCGAACAGGTCATCAACGAATTTTACGACAGAGATGCGCACGACATCCCCCGCAAGTGGATTCAGCGAATCCGCAATTCGATGGAATCCCTGGTCCCTCAGTACAACACAGATCGCATGGTGGCCGAATATGTGAGGAAGTACTACGCGCGCTAAGATTAGAGGCAGGCCGACCGAGCTTTCCCCCGCCCTTGAATCCAACCTATTTTTTTCATAAATAGTAAGTGCTACCAACGTCCCGCCGCCGGCGGGATTGATTTTTTATGGAGAGAAGAGCGTGGATACCCTGTACATTTTTCCAATTCTCTTGTTTTCGATCATCATCCACGAAATTGCGCACGGATGGATGGCCCTCAAGCTTGGCGATCCGACCGCACAGGACATGGGGCGCCTCACACTCAATCCCATTCCACATATTGATCCCATTGGATCCATTCTGATCCCATTGATATCATATTTCGCCGCAGGCACCGTTTTCATTGCCTGGGCAAAACCGGTGCCGGTGAACCCGGCGAACTTCCGGAACCTGCGAAGGGACGATATCCTCGTCTCCATCGTTGGCCCGGCTTCCAACCTCGTCGTCGCGTTCGCATGTGTCATCATGTTCATCGCCACTGAAAAGCTGACCGGGACATCGGATCTGCAGTCAGCCGGGTTGGGTCAGGAGGCCGCAACATACCTGGGCAAGATGTTCTATGCCGGCATTCCTCTCAACATTTTTCTTGCGGTGTTCAACCTCATTCCCGTGCCGCCTCTGGACGGATCGCACGTTCTCGCCTCCCTGCTCCCTCAGTCGGTCGCCCATTATTACAGGCAGGTAGGATTCGCCGGGATTCTTTTCATCATCATTTTGATGCGATTGGCGCCGGTCTGGCACACTGTCCTTGCCATCGTTCAATTCGTCATGATGCCATACATTGCGATTGTAAACGTGTTTCGATGATTCGTACGGAGAACGTCGGCCAGACCAGCGTAAAGACGAACAAATGTTGTGTCCCTCCAATCCATTGTCTCTTTTCCTTTGAACCGATCGTGAGGGAGTGAAGGGCTATATCACGAGAACTAGGTACTCAATGACCCATTTTTATTACAAGGATAGCGAGTTATACTGTGAAGATGTTCTCCTTCGCGAAATTGCCGAAGAGTACGACACGCCATTGTACGTTTACAGCCGTTCTCAGATTCTCGAAAACTTCAACTCGCTCAATGCCGCTCTCGGCGAGACCGATCACGTTACGTGCTATGCGCTCAAAGCAAACTCAAATCTCTCGATCCTGAAATTATTGGCAGAGGCCGGAGCAGGCGCTGATGTTGTTTCCGGTGGTGAGCTCTATCTCGCCCTGAAGGCAGGCTTCCCTCCTCATAAGATTACTTTTGCAGGAGTGGGAAAGCGTGAGGATGAAATCGAATACGCGCTCCGGGAGAAGATCTTTTCGCTCAGCGTCGAGTCGGTCCAGGAGCTTCAACTCGTTTCCACGGTTGCGAACCGGATGAACACCACTGCGCAAGTTGCGATCAGGGTCAATCCGGATATCGACGCAGAAAGTCATCCGTACATTACGACCGGGCTGAAGCAAAACAAATTCGGTATTGAAGCGGGCAAGATTGAGGAGACTTTCAAAATTGCCTCCTCGCTCCCTTCACTTGCGGTTCACGGAATTCACACACATATCGGGTCACAAATTACAAAAGCTGAGCCGTTTCAGTCGGCCGCAAAATTTGTCGTGGAGTGGGTTGCGAAACTGAGGGCAAACGGGTTTGGCATCACCACGATCGATTTTGGTGGCGGGATCGGCGTAGCATATGCGAACACGATCAAGCACGAAGCGCTGCCGGTTGACGATGTCGCGGACAACTACGTGTCACCGGCTCATCAATTGATCAGCGAGGTGGTCCCCATCCTTCAGCAGGCGGGATGTTCACTCTGGATCGAACCGGGGAGATCAATTGTCGCAGACGCGGGTGTTCTCCTGACAAAAATTCTCTATACAAAAGAAAACTCGGGCCGGAAGTTTATCATCGTCGACAGCGGCATGACCGAACTCCTGCGGCCAAGCCTGTACGGAGCATATCACCAGATTGTGCCGGTAACGATCGACACCTTTGTCCAGGAAAAAGTTGATGTTGTCGGGCCAATTTGTGAATCGGGTGATTTCCTCGCCAAGGACCGTATGCTCCCCAAAGCAAAGCAGAACAGTTATCTCGCCGTTCTCACCACCGGCGCTTACGGGTTTGTATTTTCCTCGAACTACAATGCGCGGCTACATCCCGCAGAGATTCTCGTGAACGGGGAACGGGTACGGGTCATCCGTCAACGTCAGACCTTGGAACAACTTCTGTAGACTGCCATGATGAAACTGCATAATGTTGCGGTTGTGGGCGCCACCGGCCTCGTGGGGCGCACGATGGTAAAGGTCCTTGAAGAACGGAAATTTCCGGTCGACCATTTGGTCCTGCTCGCCTCAGAGCGGTCTGCAGGAAAAGAAATGACCTTCAACGGCAGGACCATCATTGTACACAAGCTTGAAGGACACCGGTTTGCGAAGGTTGACTATGCGCTTTTCTCAGCGGGTGCTTCGGTGAGCAAAGAATTTGCGCCGATAGCCGCGCAACACGGTGCGGTCGTCATCGATAACAGCAGCGCATTCAGAATGGATGACAACGTCCCCCTGGTCGTGCCTGAAGTTAACCAGGCGGAAGCGTTTAAGAACAACGGTATCATCGCAAACCCGAATTGCTCCACGATCCAGCTCGTTGTTGTACTGAAACCTTTGCACGATGCGTTTGGAATCAAGCGTGTCGTCGTTTCAACATACCAGTCTGTTACGGGTGCCGGACAAAAAGGGCTTGACCAATTGACGGGCGAGCTTGCACAAAAGACGATGGCAGAACGAAAATTCCCGCACCCAATTGCCTACAATGCTCTGCCGCACATCGACGTCTTCTTTGACGACGGTTACACGAAAGAGGAATGGAAAATGATGAAGGAAACGTCAAAGATCATGGGTGAACCGATAAAGTTGACTGCAACGACGGTACGGGTGCCTGTTACGGGCGGCCACAGCGAATCGGTCAATATTGAATTTGAAAAGAAATGCTCGCCCGAAGCAGTGCGTGATGTTCTCCGCCGAGCCCCGGGAATCATCGTGCAGGACGACCCGAAAATCAATTTGTATCCCATGCCGATCCTTGCACAGGATAAGGACGATGTCTTCGTCGGAAGAATTCGCAACGACGATACCGTCCATAGCGGCATCAACCTCTGGATCGTCGCGGACAACGTGCGAAAGGGAGCAGCGACAAATGCAATTCAGATTGCAGAGGGGCTTTTGAAAAAAGGATAACGAGTTTGGACAACGGTGCCAAAACCGGAATTTTGACCATCAAACAACGACGCTGCAACAATGAAGACATTATTGCCTGCACTCTCGCTCGCGTTCCTGCTCATCGGCTGCACTCAGAAAAAGGAAGATAAGACCACCGAAGTAAAGACGTTTCCTTTGAAGGGGGAGGTTGTCCGAATCATGCCGGACGAACAACGCGTTATGATCGCTCACGAGGAGATACCGAACTACATGAAGGCGATGACGATGCCGTTCAAGGTCAAAGACACGACATTGCTCGCGACCGTTCACGTGGGTGACTCGGTTGTTGCGACGCTTGCAGTCTCGCGGACGGAAAGCTGGCTCGAGACGATTTCCGTGCTCCGCAAAGGAGAAGCGCCGAAGGTGTTGTCCGGCGAGGAAATTCTCTTCAAGAAGATGGTGAAGGAGGGAGATCCGATTCCCGATCCTGAATTCACCAACCAGGAGAGCAAGAAGCTTCACCTTTCTGCGTACAGGGGAAAGGTCATCGCCCTCACGTTTATTTATACCCGTTGTCCGCTTCCGGATTTTTGTATTCGTATGAGCGACAATTTTTCCAGGATTCAGAATTCGCTGAAAAAGAACCGGTCGCTCGACGGGAAATGGCATCTCTTCAGTATCACCTTCGACCCTGATTTCGACAAACCGTCGATCCTGAAACAATACGGCAAAACGTACG
Source organism: Bacteroidota bacterium (assembly GCA_036518155.1). GTDB lineage: Bacteria > Bacteroidota > Ignavibacteria > UBA10030 > UBA10030 > JADGQA01. Next base: position 397 of record DATDNS010000423.1, on the reverse strand, counting down.
GGGCAGATTTTTCCGACTGGGATTTCCTCGTCACCGACAAACAATCCCTCGAGAAGATCGCAGACGCCTTCGACCTTACCTATCAGCCTGATGAAGGTGGATTGATCGCCCACACACTCAGGACAGTCATCGTGGACTCAAAAGGAAATGTTGTCCGGATCCTGAAAGGGAACGACTGGACTCCCGATCAGGTGGCTGCTTCGATCAGTGAACTCACGGCAAATAATCGCTAACACCAATCTTGAGAACCGATTTTCGACATAGGATCCGACAGGGTCCGATTCTCTGCGACGGCGCGATTGGAACGCTCCTGGATCTTTATGAGTACGAGGAGCTCCCTCACGAAATACAGAATATCAAGAACCCCGATATCATCGAGCGCATCCACCGCGAGTAC
>DATDNS010000422.1:0-5177 GCA_036518155.1 Bacteroidota bacterium | reverse complement strand
CTTTGGTAAATCAGATACACAAAGCAGTCCTTTTTCATTTCCACGTACATTTTCATCTCGTCGCCGGTTTTGAGGACGGTGTCCTTTGTAATGGCGACAAATTTCTTCTCTTTCCCCACGATGGCCCCGAATGACCATTTGAACAGGACGTTTTCGTCATTTTGGAAGGTTGCGCCGTTCCGGGGGTCAGGTTCGTTATTGGCCCTGTACCCGAGACTCATCAACGAAAGGACGATCGTAATCAATAATGTTGTCTTCATGTCTTCTCCCGGACAATCAGTGAGGAATGGTAGCGATGGTAAGTTCTTTGTCGTACGACGTCTGGCTGCGTGTCGGATTCTGGGCGCCCTTCGTCTTCCGCTTGACCTGTTCTTCCACGTACTGCATTTCCTCGTTGATCGTGATCACATAGTCGTTGTTGAAATCTGCCTTGCCTTCGAGTCCTTCCAACAAATAGTACGTGAACACGCCGTGGCCGAGCTCGGGAAATTCCTGCGATACTTCACCGGCAGCGCTGGCCGTGAAGACGACAATCCCTTCCTTCGTCTTCGAGAGATCCGTCAGGTATTGGTTGATCTGATTGTTTTCGCTGACGCCCATTCCCCTCGTCGCAAAATTCACGCTGATGCCGCCGCTATGACATGCGTCGGTGAACACGATGATGCGCTTTGCGTTGATGTAGCGCGCCAGCAGATCCTGGATTTGCCACATCGGAAACGCTGTCGTCCCCAGCATGTTTGGGTCACTGTCATAAGTGAGGAGATACAGGTTCTGCGGTCTCGCAGGTTCCGGAGCGCCGTGACCTGCAAAATAGATGATGACGAGATCGATATCGATCGCCTGGTTGAGAAAATTGATGAGGGCGTCTTTGATGTTCGGAAGCGTGGCGTCTTTGTTCAGCAGCAACTTAAGATGGTCGGTGTCGTAGGCACCTCCTTCAGGACGGCGGAGGAAATTGGCAAACGCTTCTGCGTCCTTGTCCGCATAATTCAGACTCGGGATGGCTTTGTTTCCGTAGTCGGAAAGACCCACGATGACGGCCCACGCCTGGGGGCCTGGTCCGCGTTGTTTCTTCTGCATCGTTGAAGGAGCGTTCAACGTCACGGTCGTTTCGGATTTTCGACTCACGGAAAGACTCTTGGTGTAACGCTCCCCCTGTTTCCCATTGACGGTCAGTTGTACCTGGTTTTCGCCGACAACGAGGGGGATTTCATCCTGAATGACGTCTCCAGCAGATTTCCCCGGCGGAACTGCATTGGTGGGAATGTCCGAGACATTGACTGCAATGGTATAATTCTCAACCTCAAACCACGGTCGGAATTGAATCGGGGTTGAAACCGTATTGAAGACCGCATTGTTCGCCGGAGCGATGATTTCGACAGATTGTTCGATCGTAAGGTGATTGACGAATGCAGTGTCTATCGCGGCATGTCCGGCCTTGTCGGAAGCTTTGATTTCCAAAGCGATGGTTCCGAACTTGTCAAGCTTCACGGTCTCGGTGAACGCCTTTGCTTTCATGCCGGCGGGAATCTTTGCGGCTTCGTCTGCATTTGGATTGCTCAGTTTCGCAGCTTTACCGTTTAATGTGAGGGTGTTCACACCAACGTCATCGTAGGCGATGCCGTGAATTTCAAAATCGTTTGAGACGGTCCTGACGGCAGATTCCCTTCCTGCCGGAACCGGCCGAAGAAGGACGATTTTTGGTGCCAGCGTATCCGGAGGACTCGCCAGAACTCTCCACTTCTTCACGAATCCCAGGGAAGTCGTTGCGAGAAGAGTCTCGTCGTTCACGAACGACAGGAATGTGTAGTACCCATTCGACTCGGTCAGTGCCTTGACTCGGGCAAAGGAGACGAGGTCGAAAATCTTCAGCGTGCTGTCGACTGAACACGATGCCATCCACCGCACGAGCGGGTCGAATGACAAGGACAGGATTCCAAGTCTTCCCTGATTGAGTTTTGTCTTCAGTGTCCACGTCTGCGTTTCCCACACATAGAGGTTCCCGTCAGAAGTTCCGGCAATCAGAAGGCGGCCGTTGGGAGTAAATGCGAGAGCCGATACCCGCTCTTTGTTCTCCTGGAGCGATCGTGTAAGAGAAAGAGCACCGAGCGCATAGATATTTATTCGCCCGCTTGACGTTCCGATTGCGAATTCCTTCCCACCCGGATGGAGGCAGATGTTGGTTATGTCTTCCGGTGACGCTGATACCGATCCGACTTCCTTGCCGGAAAGGACATCGAGGACGCGGATTTTCTTGTCGTCACCTGCCAAAAAAACCAGAGTTTCGCCCTGGATTGTGAGTGCAGTGATCCGCTCAGACTCATTGGCGATATTCCTGGAGACCATCCCCGTGGAAGTGTTCCACAATGTCACCTGTCCATCGCCCGAGGTTGTTACGACAGACTGCCCGGAGGCCGTCAGCGATACTTGTGATGCAGGATTGATCAATCCAGACAGGCTTGAACGCTCGTTGAGCGAGGCGATGTCGATGAGTTTGACAACCTTATCGTTTGTAGCGACTGCGAGGATCGCCGATGTGGCAGAGGCCTTCGTAACAGGCGTTTTGAGAATTTCCTGAGTCTGAAGGGATTTTACGTAGATTTCCTGGCGTGCGATGGCATTCGTGCCTGTGAGGAGGTGGATCACGATCACGAACAATGCGATCCGTTTCATTCTTGACATCCTTTCCGAATTTGCCCGGCTCGGGATTTCTGATCTCGATGTAATTAGAGTTTCTGATTCCGAGCGATGCTGAAGGAGGAACGTAGTGCCGGATGAAGCCGACCCAGACTATTGTCTGAAATGCGCGCGTGTCGAGTTGACTTCAGCTTGATATTCCAGTTTTTTCGACTGAATGTCAAGCTACATATATTGCTTCTCTTCGCGTGTTTCTCTATATTTTGCTGCCGTATTGCTTGTCAATTCTTCGTCCAGCCCCCTGAGGAATACCAATGAAAGACCGATTCACTCTCACATGGATTGTGCTTTTCTTCGCTGCCCACGTCGTGTCGGCGCAAGTACCTTCCGTCCAACTCAAGATAAAGGAAAAATCCGGATTTCTGGGAATGGGAGGACCGAGAATAGTCGCCTTGCAACTCTCAACGCAGGACCGTCAAAAATCGCTCAACAGCGATAACGTTAACGCGGGGCAATTCATCTGCTTTATCTGCGCACCTGCAGGTGACTGGAAGATCGACGAAGATTTCGTCAAGGATGACCTTGCCGGTTTGATACTCAGTCAGGGTGATCAAAAAGTCCCGATAAGTTTCAAAAGTGATATTACGTCCGATGGACAAGCAACGAGTATTGTGCTGGGATTCCAGAAATCCTTCAGGCTTGAACAACCGTTCCAGTTTCAGATTCGGGCGGGAGAGGTTGTGAACCAGGTTGACTACAAAGTGCCGATGGAATATTGGCCCGGCTACGGCAAAATTACACAAATGATCGCAGGCGCAGACAATGCAGTCGGAGCGAAACAATACCGTGATGCGATTTCGGTCTACGGCGCGATTCTAGGCAACAGTGCATTCCAAATCTTTCCCCAGCAGGCGGAAAGCAGGGGTCTGCGGCTGAAAGCGTTTGATTCCTACTTGAGCGACAACCTATCGTTGTTTCAGTCGCTGAGGGCTGACACGGCGCTGGATCTGAAGGACAAAATCGCAAACGTTGAAGGATACAGGCCCGTATTCATGTATGTTCTGGATTCTCTCCCCCAGATGCAGCTTAACATTACTCCTGCGGATTCGGGCGTTGCGCCATTGCTTGAACGCGCCAGGGCAGCCATCCTGCAGATCGGTGTCGTCAGGGATTCGCTTCAGAAGGTACTTGATGACAGAAATGTTCGATGGATCCTCGATGGGTCGGCCACGGAACGCAATGGAATCCGCTATCAGTACATCCTGGAGACTCTCGCGTACGCCTTTTCTTCGCTCAATTTCGAGGATACGACGGCCGCGGAGTTGAAAGTAAGAATCCCTTCGGACATTCAAGCGCGGCTGTCGAAGAACAATCTTGTTGAATCGTACGAGACGTTTTTGCGGCTCTGCAACGATCGATACCAGGCGCATCTTGCGATCTTTCCGCCGGAATTTCTCCCGAATCTGCGAAAAGACACTGCGGCGTTTCCGCTGCCGTTCTATTCGATGCTGAAGGCGGTGTACGACTACTATTCGGGAAATCTCACGGGCTGCAAGGATGAGATCTTCAGGATCTTCCGAACGTGTTATGAAAATGAATTGACCTCACGGTTCGACAACCTGCGCGTGACGATCGATTGCAGACTGAACCGGGTTCCTCCGGAAGTCTTGAGGCTCATTGACGACGGAGAGGAGCTTGAGGCGAAGAAGGATGTTCAGGGGGCCGGAGATAAATACCGGCAGGCTACCATTATCGCGCCGAATTTTGCCTTTGCGGCCTTTGCGCTTGGAAAATTCTATGTGCGCTCCGGCGACCCGGTCCGTGCCACGACGTTCTTTGAAAAAGCATACAGAGACGATACGCTCTATCTGAGTGCGTACCGCGAGAGCTGCAATTTGTACCGCAAGCAGGGCAATTATAAACCGATGATCGAAGTATTGACGCTGGCTCTCGATCACGGCAACGATTACTGGGAGACGAACTCGGCGCTTGGGCAGGCGTTCATGGGGGACGGTGACCCCGCAAGGGCGATAGAACGCTATAAGCGCGCCCTGGAACTGAATCCCAGGAGCTATCAGACAAATATCCAGCTGGGACAAGCCTACCAGACAGTGAAGGATTTCCAAAAGGCCCGTGAGTGCTTCAACAAGGCCATTGAGATCGATGCTCTCCGCCAGGAGGCTGTTGACGCTCTGAACAAGCTGAACGAACAGCAACGGAACGCCCGCTGATGTGACCGGTCTTTCGAAATCCCGCCAACGCGGAACGGATTATCTGCAGAATCCCTGCTCGGTTGTCACGGGCAGGGGTTTGTTCTGTAATTCCGTTCGTTGTTGGATCTTTGAGAAGGGAGTCACCAATCAATTCTGTTTGCGTCCGGTATCCATCCTTTGGATAGCTCTTGTCCGCCCGGTCTGCCCTTTGCCAAGCTGAAGAATTTCGCCATCCTTGAGATGTACTACGACATCCGCAAAGTCGACCAGCCTCAGGTCATTGCTTGCGACGAGAACGCATTTATTTTGGGTGTACTATTGCGGTCG
>DATDNS010000421.1:0-2117 GCA_036518155.1 Bacteroidota bacterium | reverse complement strand
CTTTCCAAATTTGATCAGGTCAGTTGCAACTTTTTTCGCAAGATTAATCGGTATGGCAAAACTATAACCCTGATAGCGGGCATTGGTTGTGGCGATCGCCGAGTTGATTCCGACAACCTCGCCGCTGATATTTACGAGTGGTCCGCCGCTGTTGCCCGGATTCACGGCTGCGTCTGTCTGTATGAAATTTTCGATGGCAAACCCCGAACCGTTGTCGTCGATGATGCGCAGATTGCGGCCCAATGCACTCACGATACCCTCTGTCATTGTCGACCGGAGTTCCAATGGATTTCCAATCGCAAAGACAATATGGCCGACTTCCACCGCATCCGAATTTCCCAGCGTCGCAACCGGCAGGTTGTCCGCATCAATTTTCACAACGGCCAGGTCCGTCAGCTTGTCCGTACCGACAAGTTTGCCTCTGAACTTTCTCGTGTCGCTGAGCGTCACTTCAATGCCCTTCGACATCGCATTCTCCACGACGTGATTATTCGTGAGGATGTACCCTGCTTCGTTGATAATGACTCCCGAGCCAGCCCCCACTTCCGGCATCGGCTGCCCCTGATGGGGGATGTTGAAGAAATGGAAGAAGCGCTGCGAATCGTCATCGGCATTATCACTTGGTTTGGACTCGACCCGTATATAGACGACAGCCGGAGTGACTGCTTTCCCTACTTCGTGAAAGGCCTCATTGAGAGCCATCATTGTTGAATTTGGCTTCACCGGTGCGCTCGCAGCTCCCAGCTTGACGTCCTCTCCTGCAAACGATATGTCAACCCCTCTGAAGCTGGATACTAGCACCACGCCAAAGATGATCCCCAGGCTGATGAGAACGACTGCTGTGATGACTGATTTTGATGACATGGAAAACACCTCCCTGATTGGAATTGTTACTTTACCATCGATTTGAATATCTTTGCCGACATCAACTCTTTCATGTTGTCAAAGTGATACCGTAAATAGGAACGCAAAATATCATCCAATTCGTTCCCAATCTGCTCTCCGTATGCAATCGACGTCACGCTGTCGATCCGGGCCGCGAGAAATCGCCGCAGAATTTGAACAGTGGCGGGTGAGACTGCAATGTCATCCACTCCGTGCTTTCCCCGGCCAACCGATCGACAGTCCGAACACGTGACCGCTCCATTCGCAAGATGAAACCCCACCGCCGATTGTCCCTCTCCGTCGACCAGCGTTTTTCCGCATTCGGAACAGACTTCAAGCGACGGCGCATAGCCAAGCAATGCGGCAACTCTTATCTGGAACGCCCGCCCGAGTGACTCCACATTTTTCGGAGACCCGTCGAGTGCTCCGAGGGTATCGACGATCAGCGAAAACAGCGCCCGGTTTTCCTCTTCTTCGTGAGCCAGCTGATCAACTAACTCGAGAATCGAGAGGCCAACCGCCAGTTTCTCAATGGTATCCCGGATTTTTCCGAATGACCGGATGCTGTCGCATTGCGATATCAGGTGAAGATCGCGCTGTTCTTTCTTATAGATGACCAGCGTCACGTAACTCAAGGGTTCCAGCGAAGAACCAAATTTATTGTCAGCCCGCCGCGCCCCTTTCGCAATGCCTTTTAGTTTTCCGAACTGGCTCGTGTAGAAAGACACGATCTTGCTCGTGTCACGGTATTTCATCGACTTCAGGACTACCGCATCGGTTTTCGTGAGCAGCGGCATGGGAGTTTCGTTATGCAGTACGAACGCGGTGCAATCCTGCAATCGCTTTATCGTACGGCGCGTTCAGGATCCCCTTGTCGGTGACGATTGCCGTGATAAGCTGTCCCGGCGTCACATCGAAAGCGGGTGAGTATACATCAATATTGTCGGGAGCAATTCTTTTTCCGAAAAGTTCGGTCACTTCGTTGGAATGACGCTGCTCAATTGGGATTCCTTTGCCATCCTCCATTTCAAAATCAATCGACGATGTCGGAGCCGCAACATACATCGGGATACCGTGATAACGGGCCAACACTGCCAGCGAGTATGTGCCGACTTTGTTCGCAACATCGCCGTTCGCAGCGATCCGGTCAGCACCGACGACAATTGAATTGATCACCCCTTGCTGCATAAGAAATGCGGCCGCATTGTCCGTCAGCAGCGTCGCGGGAATCC
>DATDNS010000420.1:0-4309 GCA_036518155.1 Bacteroidota bacterium | reverse complement strand
GGTGTATCTCGGCAATAATATAGCGGTGCTTCTGTTCCTGGCGGCTGTTTGCCGAGTTGTTCCGAAGAGTCTTCGAAATTGGATCGTGAATCATAATGCTTGCCTCAAAGAAATCTCGACGGCAGACATGGTTGCATCGCTAGCGGGAGGTGATAGCTTCGCCGACATTTATGGCCTGGAACGGCTGCTGTTCATGTCGCTGCCGCAGATCCTAACGGTCTGGATGGGCAAAAAGCTTGTGCTGCTTCCACAAACGATCGGCCCCTTCCGCAGGACCTTCTCGAAAGCAATAGCTAAGTACATCCTGAAACGTGCGACGCACATTTATTCTCGTGATCGCCGCGGCATTGAGGCGTGGCGAAGCTTACTCACAGATGGCTCCGGCGCGACGAAGATGTCGTTCTGCTATGACGTTGCCTTTGTGATGAATCCGGTTCCCCCTGAGAAAATCGATATCGAAGGCATCCCCGTTCTCGAAATCAACACGAACCGCCCACTTGTCGGTGTGAACGTGAGCGGACTACTCGCGATCGGCGGGTATAGCAGGAAGAACATGTTTGGACTTCAAGTTGATTATTCAAGATTCATTCGCCGACTGATCGAGATGCTTGTGCGAAGCAAGGGCGCGCGCGTGCTTCTCGTTCCGCACGTCTTTGGCGAAGGTCATGAATCTGAGAGCGATTTGACTGCTTGCGAGGAACTCTATGCTGAGTTGAGGCCAATTTACGGAGATATGATCGGCCTGGTTCGCCGAAAGTACGATCATAGTGAAATGAAGTACATCATCGGCCAGTGTGATTGTTTTGTGGGCTCGCGCATGCACTCATGTATTGGCGCTGTCTCGCAATGTATTCCGGCGGTAAGCATTGCTTACAGCGACAAATTCATAGGCGTCATGGAGACGATTGGAATTGAGTCGGCAGTCGCGGATGCCCGCGCTATTTCGGAAGACGAATTACTTCAAACGGTCGAGGCGGTCTACGATCAGAGAGCCGAGATCCGTCAGAAGTTGGTTCCAAAGATGAAGGAAGTGCGGGCAACGATCAATGCTGCGCTCGCCGGCGTATTGAACTGAGGGTTCAGTTTAGTTTGGTCCATTACTCGCTGCCGCTAATCGATTGAAACAAGGCGTACATCGCAATCCTCAAGAGAACTGTAGATGTCAATTTACGAAATCGAACCGCTAACAGATCCCCGCTGGGATGAGTTCGTGTTGTTGCACCCCATGTCCTCGGCTTTCCACACTCGAGCTTGGCTCGGTGCTTTGTCAAAAGCTTACGGATATGACGTTCGGGCGGTAACGACTACATCCCCGGGAGCGCCATTGTCCAGCGGTATCGTTTTTTGCAAGGTAAAGAGTTGGCTCACGGGCGCGCGAGTTGTATCGCTTCCGTTTTCCGATCATTGCCAGCCACTCGCTAATAGTCCTGCTGAACTGGCGGAGATGATCGGATATCTGTGCAATTCGATAAAGTCGGTCCGCGCGAAGTATTGCGAGCTAAGGCCTATCGAGATGCCGGGCAGTGCCGAGATGGGAATTGGTGAGAGCACAGCTTTTTGGCTGCACATGCTGGATTTGCGACCTGCCTCGGAGCTGTTATTTCAAGGGTTCCATAAGAACCATATTCAAAGAAAAATCAAGCGAGCCGAACGCGAAGAATTAGTGATTCGTTGCGGCAACTCGGAAGTACTGCTACAAGGCTTTCATAAATTGCTGCTGCAGACTCGGCGCCGTCATCTGCTGCCGCCGCAGCCACTGTCGTGGTACCGAGCACTCATTGCCGGTTTCGGCGACGCTCTGCAAATACGTGTTACGTTCAAAGGTGAGCAACCGGTTGCGAGCATCCTGACGCTCAGCCACCAAAAGAAGATGATCTATAAGTATGGATGTTCCGACGCAGCCCAGCATAACCTAGGGGCGATGCCGCTTCTTTTCTGGCGAACCATGCTCGAGGCAAAAGACAGTGGCATAGAGGAATTTGATTTTGGTCGTACAGATCTCGATAACGAAGGATTGACTAGTTTCAAAGATAACTTCGGGGGTAAGCGAAGCCGATTGGTTTACTGGCGATACCCTGTGCCGACAGCCGCTAAGGAGCAAACAAACTCCGGCTTTAAGTTTGCTCGTCGGGCGTTCTCTTTGCTGCCAGATTTTTGCCTTACAACCGCAGGAAAGCTGCTCTACAAACACATTGGGTAACAGAAAGCCACCGCAATGTCGTCAAAGTTAGTTATCGAACGATCATAATATGGAGTTTGCGTGAGCAGCATTACTGGTGAAAGTACGTCTTGTTCTTGCATGCAGACGTTGCTCGACTATTTTCGCCTCCCAGCCGAGCTGCTCGATATCAGATCCAGGTCTGCTGATGGACATTCATCCGGATTCTTTCGCTTTGGCGATGAAGTGCTATTTGGGAATCCGAGTGTGGGGATCCCACCGGGGACGATTGCTTCGCCTCTCGATGATGTTCTTTCTTCGGTGGAGGTCCGCGATGGAAGGTGTTATCTCCCTTTTGACATCGATGAGGTGATCACGAATTTAAGGGAGGAAGTGTACGCATCGGGGTCGGAAGGCGGAGTCGCGACCAGCAGCCTTGCTAAGAAAGTCTATTATGCGGTCCGACCGCTGCTTGGCGTCGCGGTTCGCAAACATCTCCAAAGATTTGCTCTCAGACGAGCTCACGAACAGACATTTCCTTCCTGGCCTGTCGACCGCACGGTAGAGAAGACGTTTGCTCGAATTTTGAATCTGGCAATGAAAGCCGCCGGCGTGGATTACCTTCCGTTCATCTGGTTTTGGCCGCAGGGTCAGTCCGGATGCGTGCTCATGACGCACGACGTGGAGACGGGCAGAGGTCTGTCCTTCTGCTCAACATTGATGGACTTGAATGATTCGCACGGAATTAAATCCGCATTCCAGATTGTTCCGGCCGAGCGATACGTCACACCGCAAGAAATACTGGACAAGATAAGGTCCCGCGAGTTCGAAGTAAACGTGCACGACTGGAACCACGACGGGTGTCTTTATTCTGATCATCAGTTGTTTGTTGATCGAGCGAAGAAGATCAACGAAGCGGGTGTCCGATTTGGAGCAAAAGGTTTCCGGTCAGGCGCGCTTTATCGTAATCCTAAGTGGTATGACTCCCTTGACTTCGAATATGACATGTCCATACCTAATGTTGCCCACCTGGATCCCCAGCCGGGCGGATGTTGCACCGTCATGCCTTATTTCATCGGCAACATTGTTGAGATTCCAGTTACAACGATTCAGGATTACTCCTTATTTCATATTCGACGGGAGTACTCAATAGATCTTTGGAAGCGACAGATCGATGCCATCCTTGAGTTCAATGGACTGGCGAGTTTTATCGTGCATCCGGACTACATTATTGATTCGAAGTCGAGAGATATTTATGTGCAGTTATTAGCATATCTCGCTTCTTTGCGCACCTCACGGAAGGTGTGGATAGCCAGACCTCATGACGTGAATCGCTGGTGGCGGCAGCGAAGCCAGATGCAACTCGTCCGTTCCGGTGCCACCTGGAAAATCGAAGGTGCCGGAAACGAAAGAGCAAGGGTTGGCTACGTTGTCGCTGCGGAGCACGGCGTCGAGTACACTATCGACTCTCCTGTCAGGAGCAACCAAGTTCCTTTTGAATCCTGACGAAGGCGGCGCGATCTTTTTTACACCTCGTTGACACAATGATGACATTGCGCCGAAGGTGCGCGCGTTAACTCATTGAATTGCAGTACTGCACAACTGAAATGGAGCACTCTGACGATAGCGCAATAGGGGCTCTCTTGCGATCTCGCACTTCCTCCTTTCTGCTGCTGTTCATCCCCCTTACGTCAGCCGTTCTATCGGCGCAGGCCCGCCCATCTCCGTCGTCCACTTCCATCGACACCGAACACTCCACGATGACCGTTCACGTCTATCGATCCGGCCTGTTTTCGTTTGCAGGGGATAACCACGAAATACAGGCGCCGATCGCTTGCTCGTTGAACGAAGCTGAACGGACCGTGGAGCTGAGAGTCGACGTTCGCCAGATGCGAGTTCTGGATCCGAACCTCAGTGCGGACAAGCGCTCACAGGTGCAGGGGAAAATGCTCAGTCCAGACGTCCTCGATCCGGAGCGCTATCCCGAGATAACTTTTCGTTCTACCGGAGTGGATGAGAAAAACAGCAACCTGTCGGTCAGGGGCAACCTGACGCTGCACGGACAGACGCGGCCAATCAATGTGAGTGTCACACGCACTCAATCGCACTATCGTGGATCGGCAACCGTCAAACAGACTGACTTCGGAATCA
>DATDNS010000419.1:0-5044 GCA_036518155.1 Bacteroidota bacterium | reverse complement strand
GGGGAAAAGTCGATGGGAAATTCGGTTGTGCATTCTCATCATCCGGCGGGTGGGGAGGAGGAGGCGAATTGACTTGTCTTTCTCTTCTCTTGATCCTTGTCAACTACGGTTTTCTTGTCTTCGGATTACCCGATTATGTTGGCGAGCGGTTCACCCTCCATTATGGCTCCGTGGTAGCCGGGGAGCCCCGAAGCAAGTCGGAGACTGAATCGTGTCGCAGGCTGGGCGAACGACTTGCCGCCTGGGTTTCCGTATTTGTCGACGGCAGGCAAGATATGCATCCCTCAAAGTTCAAAGTGCTTTCAACAGAGGCATAAGTTACCGCGTGACGGGAATGAGTTTCACGGCGCACAGACTATTCTCAACATTATGACGAAAGAATGATGACATGGCTGATTTACAAGAGCTCTCCGACGCACTCTGCAGCGGTTACGTTGATCGGGTGAAACACATTACGAAAGAATTGCTGGAAAACGGGACCCCTTCGGGCACCATCCTCAAAGAAGGATTCATCGCGGGCATGGATATCGTCGGAGCACGAATGAGTAAACACGAAATGTATTTGCCAGACGTCCTCCAGTCGGCGCGGGCTATGAAAGGAGCGATGGAAATCCTACAGCCGTATCTGAAGGAGAGCGGGGTAAAGGCTACAGGGACGGTTGTCCTCGGAACCGTTAAAGGTGATATGCACGATATCGGAAAGACTATCGTCGGCATTATGCTTCAAGGCGCGGGCATGGAAGTGATTGACCTCGGCGTCAATGTTCCGCCGGAAGCATTCATCGAGGCAATCCGAAAGCATTCACCTCAGCTTGTGGGCTTTTCGGCCTTACTCACAACGACGATGTTGTGGATGAAAAAGACCATCGACGCGATTACAACAGCGGAACTAAGAGATAAGGTGAAGATTATGATCGGCGGGGCACCGACGTCCCAACGATTTGCAGATGAAATCGGCGCGGATGGCTATGCGCACGATGCCGGCGGCGCAGTCATTACTGCACGCGAACTCATTGCAGGGCTGAAGGGAACTGAAGTCTCGTCGCACATTCCAAAAGTGGCAAAATGATGGCGACCGTACGGGTACAGCCACCTGCGAAGACTCCTGGTCTTGCGATTTCAGATTCCCGCCAACTCATGTTCGGAAAGTGCCCGAATCCTGTAACGTGCGGGTTTGACCTCGTTATTGGCAATGGCACGGTCTTTCCTGAAATCAATTTCACTCTTCCGCAGATGACAATTGAACAAACGACGTGGCGGAACGTGACCGATCATTATCGGGAAATCGGAGAGGCAATTGTCTCAACGGCGCGACGTCTTCGCATCCCGGGGATAGTTGTGGAATTCGAGCTCCTTCCCCCGATGACGGAAAATCCGGCTTGGGGTGCTGAAGTAACCAGGATTTTGTCGGATCGTCTGCGTCGTGGTTACGAAGAAGATGGGCTGCATTCGGCTCTGCGCGTAACGCCAGTGGACATCCGTGATATTGTCCGGCCTCCGAATCTTCGTTCAGGGAAAGAATGGGATTTGATGAGGCGATCATTCGACCAATGTGCCAGGGCGGGCGCACATATTCTGTCGATTGAATCTGTTGGTGGGAAAGAGGTCCACGACGAAGCTCTGATGTACGGGGATATTGCAGGAATTGTGTTTGCCCTCGGGGTTCTTGCTCCGCGTGATATGGAATTTCTCTGGAGAAATATCCTAAGGACTTGCCGTGAATACGGGATCGTCGCTGGTGGCGACTCCGCCTGCGGATTTGCAAATACAGCCATGCAGCTCGCATCGCAATCTCTTCTGCCGGAAGTGATCGCCGCAATCGACAGGGGAGCCAGCGCCGTACGAAGCCTCGTTGCTGTCGAATGTGGAGCTATCGGTCCCTCTAAAGACTGTGCATACGAAGGACCGATACTTAAGGCCATAACCGGCATTCCTATTTCCATGGAAGGAAAATCGGCAAGCTGTGCGCATTTCAGTCCTGTAGGAAATATCGCCGGTGCGATGTGCGATCTCTGGAGTAATGAATCCGTCCAAAATATTCGACTCTTGTCTGGGTCTGCTCCCGAGGCGTTCCTGGAATTGCTTGCATACGATTGCAGGCTTTACAATAATGCGCTGAACACGGGACGCGCAGACGTATATCGAGCAATGTTGGTGGAATCCGATGTACGAATCAATGTTCAGGCATTGGTTCTCTCACCGGAATCGACGGTCAGGATCGCCGACGCCATCGTCAGTACAACCGGACACTATAGGAAAACGGTGGCTGCAGCACTGGAATGCTGCACAGTGATCTGTGAGGCTCTCGAAGCGAAGCAACTGGAATTGAGCAGGAGTGAGATGCTGTGGCTGAAAAGAACCGAAGAATCGCTCCAATCCTTGCCGGAGAATGAAGACTCGTTTATTGCGTCGATGATGAGTGCGTACGGCCACCTGATCGATCCGTCGAGCTACGGTCTCTAGCTTTCAGATCCCACTACCAATCCATTTAAGAAGATCATACGTGGACTCTCTAAAAGTATTGCTCGATACCGACATTGGGACGGATATCGACGACGCCGTATGTCTGGCATATCTGCTTTCCAATCCCGACTGCAATTTGCTTGGTATCACTACCGTCACCGGAGAAGCAGAGGTGCGGGCAATGCTTGCATCCTCCGTCTGCAAGGCGGCAGGAAGAGAAATCCCCATCTATCCGGGAACTGAACAGCCATTACTGCTACCGCAGCGACAACTCCACGCCGCCCAGGCCGAGGCATTGACCAATTGGCCTCACGCTTCCCATTTTCCGAAAGGCGAAGCCATAGAATTTCTCCGACGCACGATTCGAAGCAATCCTGGTGAAGTCACGCTCATCACGATTGCTCCATTGACAAATATTGCTTTGCTGTTTTCAATTGACCCTGAAATTCCCCGGCTCCTTAAGGGACTAGTCATGATGTGTGGTCGATTTCTCGAGCTCATTCCTGAAGGCTACGGACCGCTTGAATGGAACGCACAAGTCGATGCCCACGCAACGTCAATTGTGTATCGCGCTCCTGTACCAATTCACCGGTCCATTGGCCTCGATGTTACGAGCAAAGTCGTGATGCAAGCGGACACGTTCCGCAAGACATTCCAGGGAATACCGGTGTTCGGTCCTGTCCTTGACTACGCAGAGGTCTGGTTCCGGGATTGGCAGTCTACGACATTTCACGATCCTCTTGCCGCAGCCACGGTCTTCAATCCGGATTTGTGCAGTTTTCAACGCGGATCAATCGATGTTGCGCTCAACCCCGGAACGTATCAGGGGTTCACTCGATGGATCCCGGAAGAGTCCGGACCGCACCAGATTGCGTCCAATGTTGACGCAGAAGCGTTCTTCAGGAACTTCTGCGACGTTGTTCACGCAGGTTCGTACGCATGAGATCGACTTTGGTGTTGGCTGCGCTTATTCTCGTTCTTCTTCTCTCTGCCGGATCGTGTCGTGCTAGAAGCGGGGACACAAAAGGCATTGTGACGATTACCTTCTGGCATAGCTTCGTTGCCTCAACGGTTCCGGCTTTGAATGACCTGATCAGGAGATTCGAAGAAGAGCATCCCTCAATCCACATCAAAGCACAATATGTTCCAACCGGCGATGGATTGATCCAAAAACTCGTATCGGCCGTCCAGAGTAGCACCGCTCCTGATGTCTCATGGATTCATTCGGATTTCATCGACAAGCTCGTGGCAGCTGATGCTATCTATCCCATGAAGGTTTTCATCGACGGACCCGACGGGATGTCGGACGAAGAGATCAAGGATATCAATCCGGGGTGTCTCGAAGCAGGAAAATGGCGAAATGCACTTTACGCGTTGCCCATGGAAGGGACATCGCTCGCCCTAATTTATAACAGAGGGCTATTCCGAAAAGCCGGTCTCGATCCTAACGCTCCTCCCCGCAATTGGAGCGAACTGTGCACGTACACAAGAAAACTCACCGTCGACTTCGACAACGACGGAACAATGGATCAATACGGATTCCACGTGCCCGTCTTTCCCGCATCCGGTGAATTGAACATCTGGATGGTTCTTCAATGGACGCCGTTCCTGTGGCAGGCGGGAGGTCAGGAATTCGACACGGCGCGCACGAAATCGATGTTCAACAGCGAGGCAGGCGTTCAAGCGCTCGCGCTTTGGAAAAAACTGTATGATGAACAAGATTTCAGCAGGTTTGGTATCGCCCACGACATCGGTTTCGCCTCGGGAAAGCTCGCCATGGTGATGGATGGTCCCTGGAATCTTCCCCGGTATCGTGCTATGAAGGATATTGACTGGGCAGTTGCACCTCTTCCTGCAGGTCCGGTGAGACGGGCTACGTACTTAGCGGGGGAACTGCTTGCCATCTTTAAGCAGAGCGAACACCCGAAGGAAGCGTGGACATTTGTCAAATGGATCCTTGAACCACGCATACAGGCGATGTTCTCCACGAAATCCGGCTATCTCCCTGTGCGCATGTCTGTACAGGGGATGAAGGAATACACTGATTTCCTCAGTTCTGATCCTGCCCTGGAGACATATGTGAGGCAAATGAAATCGGGCGAGCCCCGCGTTCAGTTGGATGCTCACAGAGTTGAGGTTAATCGTGTACTTGCAGAAGCAATTGAACGTGCGACACTGGGCAGGATGGATCCGAGTAAATGCCTGGATGAAGCAGCCGCAAAGGCGGATCAATACCTTAACGAATGATATGATGTGAGCGCAATCCCGTCTCGACAATGGATCTTTTAGGAGGATTGAACGGTGGCTGATGTACGTCTTGAAAACGTCAAGAAGGTGTATGCGGAAGGGGTGGTAGCTGTTCACAATCTTACTCTCGAGGTACGGGATCATGAATTCGTCATTCTCGTCGGTCCATCAGGATGCGGTAAATCGACCACGCTCCGTATGATTGCCGGTCTCGAGGAAATCACGGATGGGAATATCTTCATTGGCGGGAAATTGGTGAACGATGTTCCGCCAAAAGATAGAGATATTGCAATGGTATTTCAGAACTATGCGCTCTACCCACACATGAGCGTCT
>DATDNS010000418.1:0-10469 GCA_036518155.1 Bacteroidota bacterium | reverse complement strand
CATGCTGAGCAATCTCACGAACGGCCATTACCTTCGTGAATTGCCGCAGTGGCTCACCTATTCCCTCATTATCATTCTCTCCCTGTTGAGTGCAATCATCTTCTTCCGGACACGCACACTCTCCGTTGCGATCGCGATCTTTCTCCTGGTTGTCGTTGTCTTTGTCGGTTTCGCGTTCTTCATGTTCTATGAACACAAACTGTGGATCCCCATGGTAACGCCATCGCTGGCACTCGTTTCCACGTTTGCATTCTCGGCGTTCTTCAGTTATGCAACAGAAGGAAAACAACGGCGTGAACTCCGCCGCGCATTCAACCGTTATCTCAGCCCTGCGGTTGTTTCCCAGATCATCGAGAGTTCGGGCGCGCTCGAACTTGGGGGCAACACGGTTGAAGGGACCGTCTATTTCTCCGACATCAAGGATTTTACCAATATCTCCGAGACGATGGCTCCCAAAGAGCTTGTTGCCTATCTCAATGAATACTTTTCTCTCGCGAGCGACCTCATCCTGAAGAGGGATGCGATGCTGGACAAGTATATCGGCGATGCCATCATGGCAATTTTCGGCGCTCCGATTCCAAAACCAGACCACGCAAAGTTAGCCTGTCTCACGGCTCTCGAAATTCAGCGCGCCCTGACGGCATTTTACAAAAGAAAATCAGCCCAGACGCCGCACTTTACCACACGGATCGGGTTGAACTCGGGGAAGATGATCGTCGGCAACATCGGCAGCACAAAACGGCTGGACTATACGGCCATCGGCGATACGGTCAACCTTGCGTCACGGCTCGAAGGAGTGAACAAATTCTTCGGAACAAAGATCATCATTAGCGAGAATGTCCACCGATTGGCGAAGGACTCTATCGAGACACGTGAACTCGACCTGATTCGTGTCAAAGGAAAGAATGTTCCGATCCGGATTTACGAGCTCGTCGGGGAAAGCGGCACGCTCAATGAAAACACGAAGGAGTTTCTCTCGCTGTTCCACGAGGGATTGGAGCTCTACCGGAACCGGAAGTTCGACCAGGCGGGTCGTCAATTCGAGAACCTGTTGAACGCAAATCCTGATGACGGCCCTTCCGGGACATACGCTGAACGGTGCAAACTGCTTTCCATCCAGAAGCTGCCGGACAATTGGGACGGTGTATTCACGCTGACCACAAAATAACTGTGAGGAGAGTATCCCCATGAAAAGACTCGTATCACTCCTGCTGCTTGCGGTCTTCGTTGCTACCCTGCTGAACGCCGAAACAATCTACACAAAACGCAGAAGCAACGATGTGCGGGAGGGCCCGGGATCGTACTATGACTTAATCATAACCCTGCCGCAAAACACGAAGCTCGTGATCGTCGAGAAAGCCTCAAATTGGATCAAGATCCAGCTCCCTTCAAAAAAAGTCGGGTGGATCGCCGCCAATTGCCTGATTGACCGGCCCGCAGGCAAGACGATTGCACGACTCGAAAATGTCTGGAGTTCTCCCAAAGCGTCGAAGGCGGGTATCGCCGCTGCGATCAAAGGGTTTGGCGACAAATATGGCAAAACAGATCCCGGAAACGTGGACAAGGTCCTCGCTTATTCGGACAAAGGCTTCACCGGGCGGGACCTTGCGGCATTCAACAATGAGATCCGGCAATACGATTCGAAGAACAGAGGAAGAGTGGATCTCAAAGACCTGGATTTGGACGCACCCGATTATGATGTCTCTCTTCCCGAGCGCCAGATCGGCGTTGGAATCGGGGCTCGGCTGGTCTCACGAGGTCTGCTCGAAAACAAGGAACTTCATCGCTACGTGAACCTGATTTGTGCGACGATCACAGCAAATTCGGAGATCTACGACGAGGACTTCACGGTATTCGTGCTTGACGACGACAAGGTGAACGCCTATGCACTTCCCGGAGGCTACATTTTTATCACGAAGGGGATGGTCCGGATGTGTCACGATGAGGCGGAACTTGCCGGAGTGATTGCACACGAAATTGCGCACGTGGTTCGGCGACACGGGCTTCAGGAGATCAGCCAGCGGGCTGCAAACATTGCGGCAGACAAAGCATTTGATGAACTTGACGAGGAGGTGGGCCAGACCGATGACGAAAAGGATTTGGAGGAAATGATCGAATCGACGTACGACAAAGTCCTCCATCCGCGATTGATCAAGTACGAGCTTGAGGCTGACAAAGTTGGGGCGGTGCTGTCCGCAAATGCCGGCTACGATCCGTTTGGTCTTGTGCGGATGTGCGACCGGATGGCCGCGATTCCCAAGGACCAGGGGGACATCTTTGATGCCACATACATGGCGCCCAACGGAGCCGTCGAGCGTGACGGGGAAATAAACAAATTCGCAAACGACCAGTTCAAGAAGAACAACCCCGGTGTAACGATGCAGGACCGGTTTGACCAATATCGTATCCAATAACCAGGCGATCCTGACAGGATTTCCCTTCTCATCCTATGGCAATAAGAATATTCGTAACCGGCGGGACCTTCGATAAAGAGTACAACGAGATCGACGGCAAACTGTTCTTTAAAGACACACACCTCCCGGAAATGCTCAGACTCGGACGATCCAGAGTCAACGTCGATATTCGAACGTTGATGCTGATCGACAGTCTCGAAATGACAGATAACGATCGTCAGAGTATTCTGGAACAATGCAGGAAAGCCAAAGAAGAGAGGATCATCGTAACGCACGGCACGGACACGATGGAAAGCACCGCCAGGATTCTTGGCGCTTCAATCAAGGACAAGACCGTGGTGCTTACGGGGGCGATGATTCCATACAAGTTTGGCAGTTCCGACGGATTGTTCAACCTCGGGAGTGCGTTGGCGTTCGTTCAAACCCTGGCACCGGGCGTCTACGTTGCCATGAATGGAAGGTATTTCACGTGGGACAATGTTAAGAAGAACAAGAAGACGGGAGAATTTGAAGAAATCAAATAGTCTTCAGGAGATACGAGCATTTTAGACAATAGCCCGTGCAACACCGGGCTATTTTTTTTCTTGAATAATCCATTGAAGATCCATCTCCAATTTTGTCATTCTTTCTCTTCACGCAATTTTTCTTTATACTTCACAAACTTCACTGTCCATTCCGACAAACGATGCTCTTGAAGAAGAACAACAGCTCAAAGAACATTCCCATTGGACTCATCCAAATGGCTTGTTCTTCGGATGCTGAAGAAAATCTTGACAAGGCTCTTGGGCTCATAGCAAAAGCGGCCAAAGGTGGTGCGAAAATCATCTGTCTTCCGGAATTGTTCCGCTCACAATATTTCTGCCAACGCGAGGATGCTTCCCTCTTTGATCTGGCGGAACCCATTCCCGGACCCACAACGAAAGCGATAGCCAGGACAGCCAAAAAATTTAGGGTGGCAGTGATCACGCCGGTCTTTGAGAAGCGGGGTGCGGGCATTTATCATAACAGCGCGGCAGTGATTGATGCCGACGGATCCGTCGTTGGACTCTACCGGAAGATGCATATCCCGGACGATCCGGGTTACTACGAGAAGTACTATTTTACGCCAGGTGACCTCGGGTTCCAGGCATTCGATACCCGTTACGGGCGAATCGCCCCTCTCATTTGTTGGGATCAGTGGTATCCGGAAGGTGCCCGCCTCTCTTCCCTCCTCGGCGCTTCCGTTCTCTTCTATCCAACGGCCATTGGCTGGCATCCCCACGAGAAGGATCAGCACGGTGCTGCACAACGAGATGCATGGAAGACCGTTCAGCGCGGCCACGCAATCGCGAACGGTGTCTATGTAGCAGCCGTGAACCGCATTGGCCTCGAGAAACCGTCTCGTGAAGCAGCAGGCATAGAGTTTTGGGGATCTTCATTTATCGCCGACCCGCAGGGTGTAATCATCGCGGAAGCATCGGGCGATAAGGAAGAAGTCCTGATTGCCAACATCGATTTTGCACATCTCGAAGATATTCGCCGGAACTGGCCCTTTCTGCGCGACCGGCGAATAGACGCCTACGGCGGCATCACCGGCCGCTACCTCACCAAGGAAACCTGGAAACCCTAAACGATGGACAATCAGCAAGTGCACCGGCTTCGGATGCCAGCCGAATGGGAACGGCACGACGCAACGTGGATCAGCTGGCCCGCGAACCTCACCGACTGGCCCGGCAAGATCACCCCGGTCTCCTGGGCATTCGGAGAAATGGCGCGAAAACTATCCCAGGGTGAAATGCTGCATATCATTGTCAATTCCACGAGCCACGAGGCGAAAGCAAGAAGGATTCTTGAGCGCGTCGGAGTCGATTTCGGCAAGGTGCGTTTCTTCAGGTTCCCATCGGATCGGGGATGGACACGGGACTCAGGACCGATGTTTGTCCAGCGTTCGGCTGAAAACGAGGTCGCGATTATTCGCTTTCGTTTCACCGCATGGTCACGCTACCCCAATTGGAAGAGGGACGACGCCACTCCGGTCCGGGCTGCCAAATCGATGAAGTTTCCGATTGTGCCTGCGCGATTCCGTGATCGCGATGTTGTTCTCGAAGGCGGAAGTATCGATGTCAACGGTTCCGGCACATTGTTGACGACGGAGGAATGCCTGCTTGACGAGAAGGTTCAGGTCCGCAATCAGGGTTTTACGAGGGAAGACTACAACGACGTATTCAAAATGTATCACGGCGCGACAAATGTCCTCTGGCTTGGCCACGGTATCGTCGGCGACGACACGCACGGTCACGTGGACGATTTATGCCGGTTTGTCAATCGGAGCACCGTCGTCCTTGCGCAGGAAGAACATCCGGGGGATCAGAATTATCGGCCTCTCAAAGAAAATTTCGAGCGACTACAGGGAATGAAGCTGGAAGATGGGTCAAAAATCGAGGTCGTAACCCTTCCGATGCCGGCCCCGCTCTATTACGGCAGTATGAGACTCCCCGCAAGCTACGCGAACTTTTACATCAGCAATGATTTTGTGATCGTTCCCACCTTCAACGATCCGAACGATCGTGTTGCCCTTGGAATCCTTTCGGAGCTGATTACCGA
Organism: Bacteroidota bacterium; assembly: GCA_036518155.1. Lineage (GTDB taxonomy): Bacteria > Bacteroidota > Ignavibacteria > UBA10030 > UBA10030 > JADGQA01. The sequence continues at coordinate 5,472 of DATDNS010000418.1, read as the reverse complement.
CCGCACCGTGGTCGGAATTCATGCGGTCGACCTTGTCCTCGGCTTCGGAACACTCCACTGTCTCACGCAGCAGCAACCGGCTGCCCTGCGGTAAATCGCTGGTTATCTCTTACAACAAGAATCGCCCATCGTACGTCGACGGGCGATCACATTTTGTGGACGCTGTAGGGATCGAACCTACGACCTCCGCCTTGTAAGGGCGGCGCTCTGAACCAGCTGAGCTAAGCGTCCGGCAGGACACACTGATGACGGCACAATGTACGAAAGAGTGTCATCGCAGGCAATTGACGCAGTGATGATTCTTCACAACGGCTCGGTGCCGATCAGATTCGTTTCAGCAGGATTGACAGCGGTGTGGAAAAAGCAACAGCGAGTACAACTCAGGCCTGGGGAACCTGGAGCTTTGTCTCGAACCAGTGTTTGATGTTTTCGATTTCGGGGATACCCGAATGATGTGCATAGAGAAGCTCAAAAAGAATCAAGAGGCCCCGGGTTGCGGTTTCCAAAGTCTGGACATTCCGCTGAATATCGCCGAGAAGTTTCTTGAAATCTTCACGTTCGTTATCAGGAAGCCTGTCCACAAGTGTCTTTGGGTCAAATTCCACGCTAACAGCAAGTTGTGCCAACGCGCTGTTGAGTTTCGGCGTTACGGCGTTCACGATTCGACGAACCCGTTCCGTTGCATCGTTGTTTTGAGCCATTTCCATGAGCTTTTCCTGTTCCATGATTTCAGAAACACGGTACAGGTGCCGTTCGTGCGTTCCGCGGATCAGGATGTCGAGGTGCGGAATGTCGATGAGTTCCTTGCGGACATAATCATAGGCGCCCAATTTCAGCGCCTCGACTGCAACGTGTTCCGAGCCCGCAGCCGTCAACATGATGACCGGTGTTTGATTCTTCTGTTCCAGCATCCATTGCAACACATTCAGGCCGCTCATTTCCGGCATCATGTAATCGAGAAGAACGACATCAAAGCCGGTATGCGAGTTCTCGAACAGTTGGACTGCCTCTTTCCCCGAGAATGCCACGGTGGTCTTGTAGCCGTAATGGTCACGCAGATGAAATGCCAGCATCTTGACGAATGTCTCTTCGTCATCAACAAGCAGAATGCTCAGTTTCTCCTGATCCATTACCCTTGTCCTCGATAAACTGTCAATGCTCCCCTCGTGGTGAAGCATTGATCACAACAATGGATGAATTCCGAAGGATTGCCGCTATTCGGAAGATGTCGTTCGCTAATGTCGGCTCGTCGAGAGGGGAGCTGCTGCAGCCAGTGTGAAGATACAAAGTCGGAATGAGATAGGCAAATTGGATTTGGTTTGTCCGAAATAAACTCGGACAAAACCGTAGGGAAGCCTCCGGGCAACTTGCGATATTGTTCGATAAAAACGCTTTGAGGAGGCGGATTTCCCGAAAATCCATTGTGATCTTTGTCAACGAACCGATGTTGAATGGAGGTGCGTCGGGTACACCTGGAGGAAATGATCTTTCAGTCCACCGCAAAGAAAATCCATCCGACCCACGTCCGCATTGTTTCTGTCCGACATCCCGCTTCTATCTTGGTTTCGCTCGTTGGTATTGAATCGGCCAGTTGATATCAACTGAAAGTTCGCGCGCGGCGTGAAGTGGCCAGTATGGATCACGTAAGAAGGCCCGCGCCATAACGATCACGTCAGCATCGTCCCGCTGCAGAATATCTTCTGCCTGCCGCGGCTCGGTTATGAGACCTACCGCACCGGTAGCAATCCCTGCCTGTTTGCGAACTGCCGAAGCGAAGGGAACCTGGTAGCCAGGCCCAATCGGGATTCTTGCTCCTTTAACGTTTCCGCCGCTCGAACAATCGATGAGATCGACTCCGATCTCGTGCAATTTCCTGGAAAACACAATCGACTGACCCAAGTCCCACCCACCATCGATCCAGTCAGTGGCAGAAATCCTGACGAACAACGGCAAATCAGTCGGCCAGGCCTTGCGCACCGCTTCGGCAACCTGGAGCGGAAATCTCATGCGCCCTTCGAGATTTCCGCCAAACTCGTCCTGCCGGTGATTCGAAGACGGTGAAAGAAACTCGTGGAGCAGATACCCGTGGGCTGCGTGGATTTCGATCAATTTAAACCCCGCTGCCAACGCTCGTTGCGTCGCGGCGACAAAGTGTGCGACGTGCTCAGCGATCTCCGCTTTGCTCAATTCGTGGGGGGTGGAATAACCATCGTCAAACGGAATTGGACTCGGTGCAACGGTCTGCCAACCCCCTTCGCTTGCCTTCAGTACCTTCTGATCCAGCCATTGCAGGGGCATTGAACCTTTGCGACCTGCGTGAGCAAGCTGAATTCCGGGAACGGCGCCGTGCCCGCTGATGAACGCGGTGATCTTTTTGAACGCGGCCACCTGACTGTCGTTCCAAATACCGAGATCGCCGGGAGAGATGCGCCCTTCGGGCGTGACACTCGTTGCTTCGACGATCACTGCACCGGCGCCGCCGACAGCCCTGCTGCCGAGATGGACGAAATGCCAATCATTGGGGATACCCTCCTGGGCCGAATATTGGCACATTGGGGAAACGATAATCCTGTTTCGCAGCTCAAGCGTGCGAAGCTTAAACGGTGAGAATAGTTTTGCTGTCATTGAAGGGATACCCTACGTCTGTCTTGTCCCGATCACTTTCTGTACTTCGAAATGAATTCTTCGACTTCCGGCAATCCGCCCTGGAGGATCAGATACCCATTGCTTGGCTCACGCTCGGTGATTTCTCCATTCACGGGCGTCAACATGATTTCTTTCACCTTTTCGAGATCGTTTGTCTGCCCAAGAGTCCACCCGAGCTTCATGTACGCAACTTCAGGCAGCATATTTGCAGTCGGGACAACCCCCAGCTCCATCATATCGCGACCAGTATCATAGACATACATCTGAACGTACCCCCAGAGTGTCTGAACCGTCATATAAACCGCAATGTTCTTTTCCCTGGCCCGCTTGAGGGCAGGATAAAGCGGTTTGTTGACGTGTCCCAACCCGGTTCCGGCGATAATGATTCCCTTGTAACCGTTGTCAATGAGCGAGTCTATGATATCCGGACGCATGTTCGGATAATAATAGACAATGCTCACCTTTTCTTCGAATGAAGTGTTCAGGACGACGTTCGTGTCTGATCGGCGTCTCTTGTAATCCTGACGAAGGGGCTTGATCTGGTCCCTGCTCACCGTCGCGATGGGAATGTCACCGATTGTCCTGAATGTGGACCGGTAGCTCGAGTGCATTTTTCGCACGCGTGTGCCCCGGTGCAGCAGTCCATACTGGTCCGAAGTCGGTCCAAACATGCAGACCATGACTTCGGCAATATCGCTCTCTGCTGCCGTTTTGACACTGTGCATAAGGTTCAGAGCGGCGTCCGAAGAGGGACGGTCACTTGATCGTTGTGATCCAACCATGACAATCGGGACCGGCGAGTTCTGGACCATAAACGACAGGATTGCCGCCGTGTGATGCATGGTATCCGTCCCGTGGCCGATCACGATACCCTGAACGCCTTTCTGGATTTCTCTCGCAATTGCTTCGGCAGTCCCTTTCCACTGCTCCGGCCCCATGTTCTCACTGAACACTCCGTAGAGTTTTTCCGTCTCAAGGTTGCAGATGTCCGCGAGTTCGGGGACCGATCCGTACAATTCACCGGGAGAAAAGGCCGGGATGACGGCACCCGTGCGGTAGTCCAGTCTGCTGGCGATTGTTCCACCCGTGCCAAGAAGCTTCACCTTCGGTTTCCTCGGGTCAAACGGAAATTCCTTTTCGGGGATCTTGTAGTGTGCCTCTTTTCGGCCCGCAATCACGATATTTGTGATCTTCTTCGCGGCGATCCCGATGTTGTATCCGACTCTCAGCTTCAGGACGACGTGATCCGGATCTGCCGTCTCCGAGCGCGGAAGGATAATGCCGGTGAATGTACCGGTCCCGGTTTTGATTTCAACATCGCTCCAGATTTTGGCGTCGAAGTTCTTGAGGACGTCGAGCGCAGCACCGCGATATCCTTTGAACGCATCATTTGTCGCCATCATTTCAACTCCCCGGCTATGTGTTCCGCCACGACCGTGCTCTCGATTCTTCCGCGTAGTGTCTTCATGACCAGTCCCATCAGGATTTCGTGTTTCTTGTCGACCCGTCTGATCTTCATGGCTGAAAGCTGCGTCACGGATGTTCGGACGGTTACCGCAAGCTCCTCCCTGGTGCACGGTGTTGGCAGCAGTTGCTCCAACGGTCTTCCGTGTTTCAAAACTTCTCGCATCGCTTGATAGATTCCGTCCCTCGAAATCCTCCCGTTCCTGTGTGCATTGAAGATTTCTTCCAGCATTTCTGTGTTCAGGGATGACGGGTCAAGTTTCTCTTTTTTCAAGCGCTTTGGGAACTGGACCAACACAACCGCAGCAAGCGTTGGACTTATCTTCCAGTCTTTGGTCAACTTCTCAAACAGGGGGGCAAATTTGGAAACCGAGAGAGACTGGACGAGATCGTGTGGCACTCCAAGTGTCCGATATCTGTTTTCACGCGACCAGAAATCGAGAGGAAGAGTGTTACGAATCGCAATCCGGCGTTCATCGGCGATCCGCTTCGGCGGCAGGTCGGTGTCCGGGTACATCCTGTCGGCGCCCGGGAGAATCCGTTCGAATCCGTTTGTCCCGTCACGGAGCGCTTGACGCGTTTCCGACGGGATGCCGACAGTGGCTTCTTTGGCGCGGATGACAATCTCTTTGGCTCCGGTCCCGACATCCTGCTGAGATCCCCAGACGAGAACCAATGTGTCGTCATCCGTTGCGTTGACCGCCTTTTTCACCGACTGCCACTCGGCCGCGGCAAGCGATTCGCTCGGGCTGTCCGAATGGATCAGGTTTGGCAGCGTCGTCAGACACGCAATCACGCGGACGCGATCTGAAATTTCCTTCGAAAAGAACGTTTCGGTTTGAGTCTGCCAGCGCAGAAGTCCCCGGAAGCCCCGCAGAACCACACAATTGACGGTCATGCCTGCGGCAAGAGCATTCTGGACCGGCAGGTAACGGGTTCTGCGAAGAAGTTTCGTGACATTTTCCGTCACGGCTTGAAACCGTTCCGGAGTAACGCCCCGGCGATGCAATTCTTCCCGCAGTCTCAACAGGTTCCATTGACGCATTGCTTCATTGTACGTAAGCAGGGGAATGTGGGGAATCCGCGGCACGCCCTTGATCTCGATTCTTGTCCCTCCTTCGACGCTTACGTTAACATCTTCCCGGGCCGAGCCGATCCCCGTCCGGACTTTCCCCGTACTTCTGGCCATCCACCGGCAGAGTTGCGCAACCTCTGCAACTTCCTGGGGATTCCGCATATCAGGACCCGTTACCGTCTCGATCAGCGGCATCCCGAGCCTGTCCGTCAAATAGATTCTTTGGTGGCCAAGGTCGCTCACTTCGCGGCATGAATCCTCTTCGATGGAAAGCTGTACAACCTTCA
>DATDNS010000417.1:0-3100 GCA_036518155.1 Bacteroidota bacterium | reverse complement strand
TAAAGCAAAATCTTCTGCTGACGTGCTGGAGCTGGGTTATGAAGAACTGTTTGGCGGAAATGGTATTTCCCTTATTGAATGGGCCGACAAGCTGGGGGAATTGAAGCCTCCGGACAGAATTGAGATCAGATTTTCTCCGGGTTCCGGGGAGAACGAACGACGCATCGAGATTGAGCGATTTTCCTCACACGGCCGGAACAGCGGGATGGATTCCGGCTTTGCAGACAAATACGAAATTGAACGTCCTGGGCATTGAAACTTCGTCGATGGTGTGTTCAGTGGGACTCGTGCGTGACGGCGGAGCAACAGTTGAACGCAGACTTGTCGATCCGCACATTCATTCGGAAAAACTGTTGACGCTCGTTGAGGAAGTGGTTGACGAATCGGGGTTGGACCTTCACACACTCGATGCAGTGGCAGTTTCAATCGGTCCCGGTTCTTTTACCGGTCTCCGGATAGGACTCAGCACCGCGAAAGGATTGTGCTATTCTCTCGGAGTCAGCCTGTTGACAGTTCCCACATTCGACGCCGTCCTTCGGGCCGCGGGAAGATTACGTTTGGATTCTGACCTTCTCCACATCGCCGTGGACGCAAAGCAGGGTGAATTCTACTATGGCTCTTTCCGCAACAATGGATTGGCGGGGGCAACGGTCAACGTTCAGATCATGCGGTTGGAGGAACTTCCCTGGACTCAACTTCGCGGTGAATCTTCGGTGTGGATCACGGACAGGCCCGAGATTCTCCGTGGATTTGGTGTAGTCTCGCAGTCTGTTCACGAATACACGTCGTTGTGCAGAGGTGATGTGGTAGCACAAGCCGGCATTGACCGGTATCGTCAAAATGATCAAGCGGATTTGGCTTCCGTCGAACCGTACTACCTGAAAGAGTTTCTCGTCAAGAGCGCAAAATCGTAAGGAGTGCCCCATGGCCTGGTTCCGTCGTTCGAAACAAAATATTTCCACGGATGGTCAGAAAAAAGATATCCCCGATGGGATGTGGACGAAATGTCCGGAATGCAATGAGATCATCCACAAGAAATTGTTGGAACAGAATCTCTTCACGTGCTTCAAGTGCGGGTATCATTTCCGGATCGGCAGCAAGGAGTATTTCAAATTGTTGCTCGATGACGGGTCGTTGAAGGAATTGGACAGGAAACTCAGGTCTGTGGATCCCCTGGGGTTTGTCGATTCGAAAAAATACTCCACCCGTCTCGATGATACGATCAAAAAAACCGGGCTGTATGACGCTGTGCGGACGGGGACCGGAATGATCAACAAGATTCCGGTGGTGATAGCGTGCATGGATTTCGGCTTTATCGGTGGAAGCATGGGCTCTGTGGTCGGAGAAAAGATTGCCCGCGCCATCGACGTAGCCATGAAACAGAGGCACCCCCTTATCATCATCTCTTCGAGCGGTGGAGCCAGGATGATGGAAGGCGCCCTCTCGCTTATGCAATTGGCAAAGACAAGCGCCAAACTTGCTCAGCTATCGGACGCGGGGATTCCATATCTTTCACTGATGACCGATCCCACCACGGGCGGGGTCACTGCCAGCTTTGCCATGCTCGGAGATGTCAACATTGCCGAGCCTGCCGCATTGATCGGATTTGCCGGACCCCGGGTAATCCGGCAGACGATCGGAAAAGATCTTCCAAAGGGGTTCCAACGGTCTGAATTCCTTGTCGAGAAAGGTTTCGTTGACCTCGTCATTCACCGAAAGGAAATGAAAGAGCAGTTGACGACGATCCTTAACCTGTTGACGAACTAAGGCATGGAAATTCATCTCATTGGTGTACCGATGGACCTCGGGGCCGGTCGTCGCGGCGTCGATATGGGACCTTCCGCGATCCGGATCGCCGGTGTGGCCGAAAAGCTCTCGGGCCTCGGGCACACGGTCGTCGATGAGGGGGACATCGTCGTCAAACCCCCCGAACAACAGAAAATCCGGAATGAGAAACTCCGGTACCTTACCGAAATTGTCCGCGCTTGTTCAATTCTCTCCGTCAAGGTTGAGAAAATCCTCCAGGGCTCAGGATTTCCGCTCGTCATCGGTGGAGATCATTCAATTGCCATCGGGACAACTGCCGGGATTGCTTCGTTTGCCCGTTCCAGGAGCAGGAGGCCGGGAATTTTGTGGATCGATGCACACGGCGATATGAACACCGACAGCACGACGCCGTCAGGAAACATCCACGGTATGCCGCTCGCCGCATCGCTTGGCCAGGGTGCAATTGAACTTACGTCCGTCGGCGGCGATTTCAAAAAAGTTGACCCCGCCGATGTCGTACTGATTGCCATCAGGGACCTTGATGAAGGGGAACGACAGACGATCCGAAAACTCGGCGTCAATATTTTCACCATGGAACAAATCGACAAGTACGGGATGGCTGTGGTGATGGAAAAAGCACTCCGGAAACTCAGCAAAGTGGATTTCTTGCACGTCAGTTTCGATCTCGATGCCGTCGACCCGAGTGTCGCGCCCGGCGTCGGCACGCCGGTGAAAGGCGGGCTGGATTATCGCGAAGCGCACCTGATCATGGAGACGCTCTTCGAACACGGTAAAGTCAATTCCCTGGAGATCGTCGAGGTCAACCCCATCCTGGATAATCGCAACCAGTCGGCGGAATTCGCGGTGGAACTTATTCTCTCGTTCTTCGGCAAAAGGATTTTCTGACGATGCGCATTGTCAGATCCGTCGTTGAAATGCAGCGCGAGGCAGAGCGTCTCCGTCTCGCCGGGAACACGATAGCCCTCGTACCCACCATGGGGTACCTGCATCACGGGCACGTCAGCCTTATTGAACACGCAAAGAGAAACAGCGATGTGGTCATCCTCTCGGTCTTTGTCAATCCGACGCAGTTTGGACCCGGCGAAGACTTTGAAAAGTATCCGCGGGACCCGGCGAGAGACGAACGAATCGCGGTCGAGGCGGGAGTGGATATTGTGTTTGAACCGGACGCTTCTGAAATGTATCCCGGAGATTTCCGGACCTATGTGGATGAGCAGGAAGTCTCGCATATTCTCGAAGGCAAAATCCGCCCGTCGCATTTTCGGGGAGTCACAACCGTCGTTGCGAAACTGTTCAACATTTGCCGCCCAAA
>DATDNS010000416.1:0-2336 GCA_036518155.1 Bacteroidota bacterium | reverse complement strand
AAGCTGCAAATGGGCAGTCGGCGTATAGACGGAGATCAGCGTTCCCCGGCGACTCCCAATGACAATATTCGGATAAATCTCCAGCGCGAGTTTTCGTTGCGCAGATTTGTTGACGAGTTCAAACCGGTAATTGTTCCCCCGTCGTTTCGACGGGACTTCCAACACCTGTTCGAGTTTTTTGATGTCCCTCGGTGTTATGTCAAAGTCCATAGCACATCCTCATTCGTAAACGAGACCATCCACCATGCTGTTCCGGAAAATCCCTCATCATATGGGAATGGTAGTATTTTCAATCGCCGCGTCGCACTCAAACTTGTAACCACGACTCTTGACTTCTTTCTTACATTTCTTGAGAATATCATCGACTTTATCGTCGCTGTGATTCTGGTCGTGATGGAAGAGATAGAGCCGCCTGACGTTCGCTTCTGCCGCAACCCGCAGCGTGAACAAGTAATGCGAGTGCCCCCAGCCAACCCGGTCGATATATTCTTCAGGCGTATACGTCGCATCGTGGATGAGAACATCGGCTCCCTGGCAGAACTCAAAAATGCGTTGATTCGGATCGCCGTCCTTGGTATTGAATTTCTCTTTCACGACCGCCTCGAAGTTCGTGAGATTGGCGGCTGCGGCTCTGTCAAAGGGCTCGTTGTCGCTGATGTAGACCAGCGTCTTTCCTCTGTACTCAATTCTGTATCCGACGGTGAAACCCGGGTGATTGACATAGATCATTTTCACTTTCGCGTCGTGGATCATCATCTCCCCTTCTTCGCGGACAGGGACGAAATGAATCTTCGCCTTCAAATCGTGCAATTGCACCGGGAAGTAAATATGGTTCATCTGATCCGAGATGATCTCCCGAAGGAACCGCTCCGGCCTCTCCGTTCCCACGATGGTCAGCTCATTTCCCGAAATGAAGGCCGGCTTGAAGAATGGGAATCCCTGGATGTGATCCCAGTGAGGGTGCGTCACCAGCAGGTGGGCTTTGACCGACTCACCATTGTTGATGAGATAGTCGCCCAGGTTTCTGATGCCCGTTCCTGCATCGAGAATAATGAGTCTGTCATCATCAAGGCGAAGTTCTGACGACGGTGTATTGCCGCCGTACCGGACGGTGTGCTTTCCGGGCGTCGGAATCGAGCCACGGACTCCCCAAAACGTAAGTTTCATGTTTGCCTCGTAAACCTGATCATTCGCGATAGGTTTTGACGTAGTCGACATAGTTCTGGGCTGACTGCTCAAGGAACCTCGACTCCTCCGCCGTCAATGAACGCTTGATCCTTGCTGGAACTCCAGCGACGAGCACGCCTTCGGGTATCTCAAAATTCTCCTGAACGAGAGCACCGGCCGCGACAAACGACCGATCACTGATCTTCGCTTGATCCAGGACGATTGCACCCATACCGATGAGGCAATAGTCGCCGATCGTACAACCGTGAAGTACAACATTGTGACCGACAGTCACGTTTGAACCGATCTGAAGCGGGTATTTACCGTGAGTCACGTGGAGCACGCAATTGTCCTGAATATTCGTTCGTTCTCCGATCCTGATCCAGTGAACATCGCCCCGGATAACGGTATTGAACCAAACACTGCTTCCTCTTCCGATTTCGACGTCGCCAATCAGCCTTGCACCTTCTGCGACGAAAACAGATTCGTGGACTTTCGGCCGAATCCCGCGGTATTCGATGATCGAACTCAATCCGGTTTTTTGTATCGTGGCGGCTGCCATCCGGAACGCTTCCAGCTTTTCAACTGCACCTTGATACTGCCGAGCCACACATTGAGTCTCGCGACAATCGGAATGCGTGCATCATCATTGCTGAACCATCCCCGGAATCCGCCGGTCATTCCTACAACTCCGACAAAATCAGCTCTTCCATCCAGGAACACGGTCTCAACAGGATAATCAACAGCGTCAAGATCAGCGTCTTCGACTTTGTCCTGGAAATTGATGGTCGCGATTGACTCCTTGTTCTCGATGATCACCGGGACTTTTACTTCTTCTTTATGACGTGCATATTGTCGGGCATAGAAAAACAGGGACAATCCGTCCTGCTTGGGTCCGTTGACGCGAAGAGTGTCCTGCTCGATGACTTTATGGACACCTGCCTGGGAATTCTGTCCCTTCTCGTACACTAGAATACTGTCACCGTAATGGAACGTCAGACTGTGATAGTCGATTCCGGACTTCGAACTATCCTCGCTGATCCAGTATTGAGAAAATATCGAATCGTCTACTTCTCCATAGAACCGGATATGAACTTCTTTCAACCAGTTAAGGCTGGGATTGGATTCGATAATCGCACGTGTTTTGAATATCGATCGTCCTTCCCGCT
>DATDNS010000415.1:0-3920 GCA_036518155.1 Bacteroidota bacterium | reverse complement strand
TTTGCCGCATTCGTCATGCTCGTGCCGCTGGCTGCGACATCGCCGAATAGGGTCGCCAGGTGGCTCGGGGGAAGACGGTGGAAGAACCTTCACAGACTCATCTATGTCTGCGCCTCCCTTGGGGTCGTGCATTATCTGTGGCTTGTCAAGGCAGATGCGCAGAGGCCTTTAATCTATGGGGCGATCGTCGCTGCACTTTTGGTGTTTCGACTGTGGACGTTTATTGCCAGGAAGAATTCTCAGTCCCGCAGCAACCATCCCCGGTCCATCGCGAGCGACGGCCCAAGCGCGGTCCAGACTCTTCGCAACGGCTGACAGTCTTTTTGATTCCTCTGTGCGGAGTTTGCGGGGACTGCGGAGATTTCGCGGAGTGCCGAAGCCGCAGTGCATTGCGTGAGCCCGGGCATACCGGATGGACTTATTTCGTACGCCCGCTTGAATTCAATTTCAATCTTTGCTACCTTTTCGCGTCCCGTTGGTTCCCTATCCAAAGTGTCGCTGCATCAACCAATCGTTTTTCACCATAAACAGAAAGGGGCTTTCCATGAGGTTCTCACCCGGACTTCTTATCGTGCCGATTCTCCTTGTGCTGGTCGGTTGCGGTGGACTGGCGCTTCGGCCTGCTGAATTTGCGTGGCCGTTCGAGAGTGTTTACAATGTCGATTCGAAAGGAATTGCTTCGGAGGAGGAACAGCCGGCGCGATACTTCATCACCTTCAATGCCAAGCCGCTGCTCTTTGAAGAGACGGGCGATTCCGTGCACGTGGCGGACAAAAAGTTTCGCGTGATCCGTGATGGGCTGGGGTACTACTTCATCACGGGAAAGGACTTTAAGAACGTATATGTGTTCGGTTCGTCCGAAGGAGCATTAAGCCTGTACACGAAGATTCCGGTCTCCGATAAAGGACTTGAGTCGCCTCGCTTCAATCAACGGCCTCCCTTCGTCGAGTTGCTCAATGGGAAAGACAAAGTAAAGATGCTGGACAAAGACGGCGTCAAGGAAGGAGGCAAGAAATGAAACAACTCGTGATCGTGTTGGCATTCCTGATGGTCGGAGCCGTTGTCGTTTCTCCCGTTGTGTCTGCTCAGGAACAGTCGGACTATGAAGTCATTCAGGGTTTCAAGCTGAAACTCAACGACATCCAGAAGGCAATTGAAAAGGCATCGACCGTGCAGGAATGCGTCGATATCGCCACACGAATTGATGATCTGGAAAAGGAGTATGCCGCCAACGTAACATTGCTGGACAAAGCGCTGTATCCCGACGGATACAAGGGCAGGATTACGACTGTCCGTACACAGTTGAAACTGTCCCAGGACAAGCTCGGGATTATTGAAACACAGTTTGCCAGGATCACCGACCTTGAAGCGCAGGTGAAAACCCTTACCGACAAGGTTGACAAACTGACCGGAGAGAATGCCGATTTGCTCCAACAGGTTCAAAAGATGGGTGAGGCGGTCAAAGGAGCGGGTGCCGGCAAAAACATGATCGACTCGTTGAACAGGGTCATCAACAGACTCCGCAATAATATCAAAGACCGCGACGCAATGATCTTTGCGCTCGTCGACAGCCTCTTCCTGCAGTATGACAAGTCTGTGACTTCCATGAAGGATGTGGAAAAGCAGAGTCTCGCGGGAAGGCTGGAACGGAGAAACGTCTTCAGCAACATCAGGAAATCGATTGAAGACAATATTGCGTTCCTCCAGACGACGTCGTTGACAAGCAAAGACCTTGTTCAAATGATCAATGAACAAAAGAGGTTCGCCTCCCAGTGGAAGGCATTCGGCGCGAAGCTCCAGGGACTCTACCAACCGGGCAATAAGGGAGCCAACCAGGTCAAAGATGTTGATGCGCTGATCGACGATTGGGGTAAGAGGGCGGATGCGACGTTCTGGCGGGGGTTGAACCTGGCATTCCAGGAACGGGGAATGGCCGTCAAACCGTTCAATTCCGGCACCGATTTCAAAACAAACCTTATTGATTTCATCAACGGGGAAATCAAGAACGCCGGGACCGACAAAAAGGAAGAATCGTTCAAGCTCTACACGTCATTCCACGACAGCTTGTGGGTGACGGAATTGAAGCCGGCCTGGATTCCTTTGTTGGTCGACAGCGGCAGAATTTCCGATGCGGACAGACAGGAGATCGAGTCGCAGGTGGACCATTGGGGGAGCGCGGTAAGTCCCTCAAGACTCTGGATTTATCTCTTGATCCTTGTGGTTGTTCTTGTGACTGCGTATGTGATGTTCCGCAGAAAAACCCCGCCGGCGGTCGCCGAAGCACCGAAACCGTAACGGGACAACCTCCATCGAATACGAAAAACCCCGCGCTTCCTGGAAGCGCGGGGTTTTTTCGTTTCAACGCGGGTCGTCGGCTTCAGGTCTATTTCTGCACGCGAATCATGTTTACGACTCCCGCGGCCAGGAAAATGAGGTTTGCCAGCCACGCCGTGAGCAACGGGTCTACATCTCCATTGTAGCCGATGACCTGGCTAACCTTCATGAAGGCGAGATAGATGAAGGTGACGGCAGTACAGATCCCAAACCCCAGCGCAATACCGGAGCGCGGCCTGGCCGAAGCAAATGGTACGCCGAACAACACCATGATCACACTTGCAAACGGAAATGAGACCTTGCTGTGAAAATCGACGAGCCAGCGGGAGACATCCTGACCCGCCAGTTCCTGATTATTGATGAATTCTTTGAGTTCGTTGTAGTCCATTTCATCGGGTTTGCGTTGCTTTTTCTCGATGTCCGACGGCGTCAGGCCCAGTCTTCCCACAGGCTGCGAGTCAAAAAACGAAATGTGTTGTGTACTCCCGTCAAATTCGCGTGTTGCGCCATTCTGCAGTATCCAGCCTGCGGTCACCGGTCCGCCATGCGATGCCGACGTATCGACCCATTTCATTTTCGGGGCATCGAACCTGCGTGCGAGGACGGTCATGTCGGAATCCGCAAAGTCCTGAATACTGACGTGCGATGCGATGTTCGTAAGGGGATCGAAGTAATTCATGGAAACCACGCGACGGGGTCCTTCCTGGAAGAAGATGTTCATCCGCGTTGAAATGTCGGTCCCCCTGTTCAGGACCGTCCGCTCGATGTAGTATTTTTTCGCGTTCGCCCTCGGAACCACCCAGCCGTTCAGGTAGACGGAAGCAAAACTGATGATGAATGCAACTGCAAGAAAGGGGAGGAGGATGCGATACAGGCTCACGCCGCTCGATTTCATCGCGGTGAGTTCGCTATTCGTCGACAGACGTCCGATGACAAACAACGAGCCAAGAAGCACCGCAACGGGCGTCATGAGCTTGATAATTTCCGGCAGAAAAGCGATGTAATACTCGACGATGACCTTCACCGGCGCGTGCGCGTCGATAAAGTCGTCGATATGTTCCATCGCGTCCACAAGGACGAAAATGAGGAGGAATGCGACCAGGCCAAAAAGGAAGGAGACGATAAATTGTCTGATGACATAACGGTCGATGAGTTTCACACTTGCTCCTCAAACTGACGGCGCCAGCGCTTCGGAACAAATCGTGTGAGGAGTGTCCAGTCGAACGCAAGGTTCTCTCGTGCGATGCGGTACGTCAGGTATCCACCGATAATCCCGATGACAATATTCGCGACCCACATCCCGAACCACGGTGCAATAAAGCCGCGATTTGCGAGTTGCTCACCCTGCAACAAACAGGCCCAGTAAAACAGAAAGAATCCGAGGCTGACGCTTGCACTCACACCGAAGGTTCCCTTCCGTGCGATAATGCCCAGCGGAGCCCCGACGAACACGAAGACGATACACGCCACAGGAATCGAATACTTCTTGTAGATCTCGACCAGGTATTCCCGTTTCTGACCGTCGAACATCTCGATGCGTGCCTCTTCGATCGAAGCGTTTGCCTTCGCAGAATTGACCCTATATC
>DATDNS010000414.1:0-7838 GCA_036518155.1 Bacteroidota bacterium | reverse complement strand
AATAATGAAGAAATACTTCAGCGGGATGAGATAGGTAACGTATTGGATGATCTTGGGCATATTCTGGATAGGGAAGACAAATCCCGAGAAGAAGATCATCGGCAACATGAAGAAAAAAATAGCCGTCAACATTGCCTGCTGTTGCGTGCGCGAGATGGTGGAAACAAACAGTCCCAATCCAAGCGTCGTCATGAGGAAGATCATACAGAGACCCATCAGCAGCGCGAAACTTCCTTTCACCGGAAGGTCGAAGAAGACGTTTGTAAACAGAACCACCAGGACGACATCGATAACACCGATAATGAGAAACGGTGCGAGCTTTCCAATCATGAGTTCATAGGGTTTGATCGGCGTTACGACCAGTTGCTCCATTTTGCCGGTCTCTTTTTCTTTGACGATCGCCAGCGATGTAAGAATCATGGTCATGACCATCAACAAGAGCGCAAGGACGCCGGGCACCATGAAATTGCGGCTTTTCAGCTCCGGATTAAACCATACCCGGATCTCGCCGCTCACTCTCCCCGGAATAGCCGAGCGTAGACCCCGCCTGACAAGAGATTCGATCACGATCTTTTCCGAGTAACGGCCGACGATCAAGGTCGCGTAGCTCATGCCAATGCCGGCGGAATTCGACTCCGACCCGTCAGCGATCACCTGCAACGGGGCACTCTCGCCGGACGTAATCTTGTGTTCGAAATCTGCCGGGACAACAATGGCAATGGAAGCGTGTCCATCGTCGATCTGTTCGTCGACTTCGGAAGGCTGGCGGAGGTACTTGACGATATTGAAATATCCCGAACTCGTAAAGGTTCGTATCAGATCTCTGCTTGTCGATGAATTATCATGATCACAAACCACAGTCGGGATTTCTCTCACATCCAGGGTGGCAGCGTACCCCAGGATCAACAGCTGAAACACAGGCGCGACAAAGCTGATCCCGAACATCTTCCGGTCCCTCCGGAATTGAATGAACTCTTTTCGAATGATTTCGAGAATCGTTCTCATGGATGAAATGTCAGTGGAGCAATTTCCTCATTCTCGCAGAGCTTGCTCCAAGCGTCAGAAGAGCGAAGGCGACGAGGTACAACAACTGATCCCAAAATGCACTCAACCCCGCCCCCTTTAGAATGATGCTTCGCAACGCGACCAAAAAGTACCGTGCCGGGATCAAATAGGTAATCGCCTGGATGATCGGGGGCATGTTCCGGATGGGAAACACGAACCCCGAAAGAATGAACGTCGGCAGCATCGTTGCGATCACTGCGATCATAAACGCTACTTGTTGAGTCCCGGCGATGGTCGAAATAAGGAGGCCGAGCCCAAGGGATCCGATCAGGAATACCAGAGTCACAACAAACAACAAGAGAAAGCTTCCCTTGATCTGTACATCGAAGAGTACGTAGCCGGCAACAAGGATGGTGACCGTGGCGATGAGGGCAATGATGGTATACGGAACCGTCTTTCCGAGTATCAATTCAACGGGCTTTGCGGGCGAAACGATGATTTGTTCCACCGTCCCTGTCTCCCACTCCCGGACAACGGCCAGCGACGTTGATACGACTGCTGTAAGCATGAGGATAAAAGCAATCAGCCCTGGTACCAGGAACTTCGCGCTGCGGAGTTCCGGATTGTACCAGATACGGGGTCGCAAATCGATCGGCCTCACAACCTGTTGCTGCCCCCTCCGGTAAAACGTCGTTGCCATTACCTTCAGCGAATATTGCTGGATAATCGCACCGACATACCCGAGAACCGTTGTCGCCGCATTGGAATTGGTTCCGTCGACGATGATTTGAACGGCGACATCCTTTCCCTCCGCAATGTTGTGGGAGAAATCTGAAGGGATGACGATGACGGCTCTCACGTTCTCCCCGTCCACGAGCTCGTTCACAGTCTTGAGGTCAGTCAACCGGTGGGCGTAATCGAAATACTCCGAAGTGAAGAAGAGTTGGGCAAATTCGCGGCTTGTTTTGGAATTGTCCTCATCATAGACTGCGACGTTGGAGTGCTTCACGTCGAAGTTCAGGGCATACCCGAACATGATGAGCATCATCGAAGGGATAAGCAACAGGACGCCGAGTGCGCGTCTGTCACGCCGGATTTGGCGGAATTCCTTACGCACGATCGGCATGATGTTGAGTGCTTGCACGCAAATCCTTTGTCGTCAATCCGGTGCAGGGAAGAACTAGTCGAGCTTCTTCCGAAATCTCAGAATACTGGCGGCAAGGACAACTATCCCCATCAACAGGAGGATAGATCCTTGCAGCCACAAGTCGGTGATACCCACCCCTTTGAGAATCAGCGATCGTACGATGAACAGGAAATGCCGCATTGGTACAAGCCAGGAAACACCCTGTAAAAACGGCGGCATGTTTTCAATCGGGAGAGAAAACCCCGAGATGTACATCATCGGCTGTAAAATGAAGAACTGGCTCACCATCATCGCCTGTTGCTGTGTGTGCGAGATTGTCGAGACGAACAGCCCCAGACCCATCGTTGTCAGCAGGAAGAAACCGGTAAGGCCGATGAGGAGTGGAATACTGCCAAGGATCGGTATGTCGAACCAGAAGACCATCACCAACAGGACCACGACAACATCGATCGCCCCGATAATGATGAATGGCACAAGCTTGCCGAGGATGAGTTCCCACGGGTGAATCGGCGTCACCATGAGCTGCTCCAGCGTCCCGATTTCTTTTTCCCGGACGATGGCCATGGCCGTGAGGTTCATTGTTGTAATGAGCAGGATCAGGGCGAGCATTGCCGGCACCATATAGTTTCTGCTCCTGAGTTCGGGATTGTACCACGCCCTGACCTCCGTGGTGATCCCACCGACGGGCCGGCCGCCGACGATATCGGTGATAATCTTGTTGGAATACTGTCCGACAATCTGGTTGAAATAGCTCATGCTCAGCGCAGCCGTGTTTCCTTCGCTCCCATCCACCAACACCTGGATGCTTGCCGGTTCTCTCCGCAGAATCTGATCGCCAAACCGATGCGGGATAACAAGAGCCATGTTGACTTTGTTGTTATCGAGGTAGGAAGCGATGGTCCCGTAATCATCCGTCGCATACTCTATCGTGAAATATCCTGAAGTGACGAATTTCTCCGCAAGCTCTCGACTTTCTTTCGTTTTGTCCAGATCGCAAAGTGCCAACGAGATATTCTTGATGTCGAACGATGCCGCGTACCCGAGAAGGATCAGCTGCACAACTGGCGCAACAAAGACGATCGGCAGCAATTTCTTGTCTTTGAAAAGCTGGCCGAATTCCTTTTTGAGCAGCGCGATAATTCTCTGAAGATTCATCCGTTCAGCCCACCGTTTTCTTGAATCGCCGTACGCTTATGCTCAGCACGACAGCAAGGAAGAGGAGCATAGAGACGACCTGGGGCCAGAAAGCCGAAAGCCCGACACCTTTGAGAATGATGCTCCGAAGAATGATGAGATAGAATTTCGCTGGGGTCACATTGGAAATAATCTGGAGCCACCACGGCATGCTTCGGATTGGGAACATGAAGCCCGAGAAGATCATTGTCGGCAGCATTGAAATGAGTGCCGCCAGTTGAAATGCGACCTGTTGACTGTCGGCGACAGTCGAAACAAACAGTCCCATCGACAACGCTGCCATTACAAAGAGGAGCGTGGAACAAAACAGCAGAAAGATGCTTCCTTTGATGACCACATCAAACAGAAAATAGGCGGCAACAAGAACGAGGGCGGCTGCCACCATCGAAATCACCGCATAGGGAACCATCTTCCCGACGATGAGCTCGGCCGAACTGATCGGGGAGACATCGATCTGTTCGATCGTGTTCCGCTCTTTTTCCTTGACGATGGAGAGTGAGGTCGCGATCACCGCGGTAATGGCAAGAATGAACCCGATGAGACCCGGGACCAGGAATTTTGCGCTTTTGAGTTCCGGGTTGTACCAAATGCGTGCATCGAACCGGACCGGTATATAATTTCCTCTGCCAATTTTTGCGAGATTCTTCAGGATGACCTTCTGCGAATACTGGAGCGCAATCACCTGCACATAGCCGACGATTGTCGTTGCCATATTGGAATCCATGCCGTCGACAAGCACCTGGATATCCGCCGGGTCGTTCGATTGCAGTTTGTGGGAAAAGTCACTGGGAATGATGATCGCACATTTGACCTTCGCATCATCGAGAAGATCGGTCGCCTCAGCCGACGATGAGAGCATCTCGACGTAATCAAAATACCCCGACGTGACGAATGAGTTGACGAACTCGCGGCTTGCCGCAGATCGTTCCTCATCGTAGACGGCCATCCTGATATGCTGTACGTCGAGGTTGAGAGCATAGCCATTGAGAAGCAGCAATCCCGCGGGAACAAGCGTGAGGATCGCCAGCACGCGCTTATCCCTTCTAATCTGACGGAACTCTTTTTTGATGATCGGAAGCAGTCTCTTGAACACTAGTCCCTCGTGTATCTATTTACCGGCTTGATCATAGTCAGTCGCGATTCTATTCTCGCCAGGTGTATCCCGTACTTTTCCCTTTTGCCTTTTGCTTATTGCCTTGTCATGCCGCTTTCTTAGCTTCCTGATCAAGCAGATAGATGAACACGTCTTCCAGCGAAGGGGTAATCCTGTCGATATGTTTCAGACTAATTCCATTCTCTGTCAGGATTCGTTGAATTTCTTTTCTCGCAAGTTCCTCATCCGGAACCGTGACGTGCAAATGAGTCCCAAACACAGATGTTTCAATCGACCACGGTTCTTTTTCCACGAGGGTCATGGCATCGATGACATTCGAGCACTGCACCTCGAGAATCGGCGTTTTTATATAGTTATGCTTGAGCTCCTTCGGGCTGCCCACAGCAATAATTTTCCCTGCGTTGATGAGAACAATGTTATTGCAGTATTCTGCTTCCTCCAGGAAATGGGTTGTTACCAGGACCGTTACACCCCCGGCCGAAAGTTCATTGATCAGTTCCCAGAACTTGCGCCTCATGACCGGATCCACTCCACTCGTCGG
This sequence comes from Bacteroidota bacterium, assembly GCA_036518155.1. GTDB lineage: Bacteria > Bacteroidota > Ignavibacteria > UBA10030 > UBA10030 > JADGQA01. Next base: position 2,837 of record DATDNS010000414.1, on the reverse strand, counting down.
CTCGTCGAGAAACACGATCTTCGGCCTGTGAAGAACAGCACATCCCAGCGCAAGCCTTTGCTTCCATCCTCCGGGCAGCGTCCCGGTAATGCTTTTTTGCCGCCCTTTGAGGTTTGCCATCTCCAATACCCACTCCTTGCGTTCGTTGATCTGATCACCCGTGAGTCCGTAAACGCGGCCGTAGAAATTGATATTCTCGTCGACTGTCAAATCCTCGTACAACGAAAAGCGCTGGGACATGTAACCGATATTCTCTTTCACGCGCTCCGGTTGCTTGTTGATGTCGAACCCGCCAACCCGTGCTGTGCCGGATGTCGATTCGAGAATCGCACAGAGCATCCTGATGGTGGTCGATTTCCCTGCGCCGTTCGCGCCAAGAAACCCAAAGATCTCTCCCTCTTTGACGGTGAAATTGACCTGATCGACGGCGACAAAATCGCCGAACTTCTTCGTCAAGTTCTCCACCTCGATGGCATGATTTGGCATTATCGTTCCTCCCCAATCGCCTTTTCAAGCCTTGCTTCGGCAAGCTCGTGGTCGACCTGAGACTGGATCAACTGCAGTTTCGCCTGCAGCAAAGCGACTTCCGCATCAAGCAGCTCCGAGTTGGTTGTCAATTCGGCCTTGAATTTTTCCCGCGTCACCCGGAGGTTTTCATTCGCCTGGTCGACACTGAGCTGGGCGAGTTCGATCCGTTGTTTCGCCTGTTTGAAATTCAGGAAACTTTGTGTCACTTCGAGCGTGATTCCGTCTTTCAGCATGCCAAGTGCGTCCTTTGTCTGCTCGTACTGCGCTTTCGCTTCATTGGTCTGGTGAACGACGGTGAAATTGTTCCAGATATCGAATTGAAGGTTTACCCCGATGTCCCAGCTGTCTTTGAACACATCCTGGGCAGGAAATATCCTCTGGTTTGGCCTCGAGTAGTAGTAATTGCCCGTGAGAAAGAGCTGAGGCATCCATCCACTGCGGGCCGCTGTTATCCCCGTTTCCGACGCTTTCATACGCCACTGCATACTCCCAACATCCGCACGCTGTGCGAACGCCGTTCCAAGAAGCTGATCGATCTCGGGAAATTCTTTCGTCCTCGGCGTGAGTGTGGACGAAATCGCAATGACAGTATTGAGCGGAAGTCCGATTATCGAATTGAAGGAGATCATGGCAACCCTGACATTGTTCTCGGCGTCGTTTTGCAGCACGCGGGCGTTTGCAAGCTGGACCTTGGTCTTCAGAACTTCGTTCGTCGTCGCCATCCCCTGGCTGAACATGTTTTGAATGTCGTCAAGATGCTGCGTCATTTGTGCGACATTTTCGTCGGTCAGATGCTTCATCTCGCCGGCACGGTATACATTCCAGTAGGCGGATTTGATGTCGTATAGTAACTGCTGTTTGTCTTTCCTGAAATCATCGTGCGCGGCGTTTGCCGAATACTCTGCGTTGTCCGCGGCACTTTGGAGCCTCCAACCGGTGAAGAGTGGCTGTTGCAGCGTCGCCCTGGCCGTATAGTTGTTGAGGATTACCTGGCTAAGCGTGACATTGACGGGTTGGGGTGGGAATCCAGGACCGAAGGCATTCTTGGGCAGGATCACAGCAGCAGCAGGAATAGTGCTGAGCTTCTGGTAGCCAAATTGTGTCTTGAGCGTTGGATAGAGGTTGGCGCTCACTTCGCCCGATTTTGCATCAGCATATTCGGATTTCATCAAGGAAGAATGCAGTGCTTTGCTGTTTTCCAGACCAAGCGCGATTGCCTCTTCCAGGGTGAGGGGTTTTTCTTGGGCAAAAACGGGAAGCGCAATGAGCAGCATCCCGGCCAGGATTCGGAATTGTGTATTCATGAGTTTCTTCCAACCTCACTTTCTTTCGATGGTCGATGCTCAGTCATCAGTGAAATGAAAACGTTTTCAAGCGACGGTGGTATTGTCCGCCAATCCTCAACTTCGATACCCTCTCCTTTGAGCGTGCCAAGAACGATTGGCATATCCTTTTGTGCATTCCGAACCATGATATTCAGCCTGTCACCGAATGCCTGAACTTCCCGGACAACGTCGCTGCCTTTCAAGATGGAGGCAGCTCTGCGGATATCCGGGCAGACAATCTCTACGATCTCACCGTCCATGACCAACTTCAGGTTTTGTGGAGTATCGGACATAAGGATCTTCCCTTCGTTCATCAGGGCGACCCGCGTGCAGCGCTCGGCTTCATCGAGGTAGGGAGTGGTCATGAGAATGGTGATGCCCGATTTGAGCAGGCTCGAGAGCACTTTCCAGAAATCGCGTCTCGAAACCGGGTCAACGCCGGTCGTCGGTTCATCAAGAAATATCAGTTCGGGGGTATGGATCAACGTGCAGGCCAGTGCCAGTTTTTGCTTCATTCCCCCTGAAAGCTTGTCAGCCAAACGGGTGCGAAATGGAGTAAGTCTTGTGAATTCAAGAAGCTCGTTCCTGCGGGCGTGATAATCGTGGACGCCGTGGATTTCCGCGAAGAATTCGATGTTTTCGTCCACGGTCAGATCGCCGTACAAACTGAACTTTTGCGACAGATAGCCGATCCGTTTGCGAACATCCTCTATTTGCTTCTTGACGTCAAAACCGAGAACTGAGAGTTCGCCCGCAGTTGGTTTGGTAATGCCACACAACATCCTGATCGTGGTGGTCTTTCCCGCCCCGTCCGGTCCGACGAGAGCAAACATTTCGCCCTTCCGGACTTCCAGAGAAAGATTGTCCACGGCGGTGATGTCGCCGAACTTTTTCGTGACCGACTGAATTGTTATTGCATCCACGGTATTTGACTCTGACTGCTGCATCCGATTCTCACTTACGATGAGTGCCGTTTGTTGTTCT
>DATDNS010000413.1:0-3278 GCA_036518155.1 Bacteroidota bacterium | reverse complement strand
CAAACCCGATCTCCTCTTCAAGCTCGACGTTCGCCGCCAGCTGTACCCTGTGGCCGTCCAGGGTTTCCGCCGGCAGCTCCTTCAAATGTGCCAGGTGGCCTTCGAATTCCCTGTGCTCCTCCCGCTTTTCCTCGAACTTCTTCCTGGTTGCGGCAGACGGGTTGACGACGACAGTGCCGTTGTACCCGTCCAGGATGACGGTATCGCCTTTATGGAGCAGAAGGCCGGCATCGTGGAGACCGACGATCGCCGGAATCTTCAGCGCGCGGGCAAGGAGCACCATATGAGAGGTCGAACCGCCGATCTCCGTGATATAGCCAAGCACTTCGTTGCGGCTGAGGATCAACGCGTCCGCCGCGGCGAGGTTCTTGGAGACGATGACGTGCGCACCTTCGATCTTCGAGATGAGCCGTTGTTCCTGGAGATTGCGCAGGATGCGGTTCTGGACATCTTCAACGTCGTTCGCGCGCTCGCGGGTGTACTCGTCCTTCGACGCAAGCATGAGGGTGTGGTATTTGCCGATCTCCTCGCGAACGATGTACTCGATATTCTTCAGTTCCTTCCGGACGCGTTTGCGGATCGAGTCGAACAGGACGGAATCGTCGAGGATCATCAGCTGCGCTTCGAAGATCTTCGCCTGTTTGGAGCCGAGTCTCTTCTCGGCAAACTCGGCGATCTTCCCGAGTTCCTTCTTGGCGTGCGAGACCGCGCCCGTCAGTTTTTTGAGCTCCTTCTCGACCTCCTGTTCACCGATGGAACGTTCCTGGACGACCGGGCCGTCTTTGTGGAAGAGATACGCCGGTCCGATGGCAATTCCCGGGGAGGCGGGAATGCCTTTCAGCGTCATTTCTTCCTGATGTCGTTCGGCTTCCGCCATGGTCTATTCGTCGAATCCCCTTTCGATCAGCGCAGCAATCTCTTTGCTCGCCTGTTCTTCATCGACACCGTCGAACTTCAGGAGGAGCGTGGAACCCTGTTCCGCCGCGAGCGTCATCACGCCGATAATGCTCTTGCCGTTGATTTCCAGCCCGTCCTTTTCGATAAAAAAATCCGCCTTGAATTTTGCCGCCAGCTTGACGAGAGCGGCAGCGGGGCGCGTGTGCATCCCCGCCCGGTTCCTGATCGTGACTTCCTGTTGAATCATCCTTGGTTGACGTTCCCTCCGCTTACGATTTTCGGCTGAGCAGCATATCCGCGAACCAGGAAAGCGTGTGCGCAGACTCCGTATCGTTGAGAGCCTTGAGCTGTTCTTTGGCCTTGGCAATATTGTTGGCAACGTGAATGCCGGCCGCCTCGACCGCCCCGGTCGAAAGGAAGATCCGGCGTATGCGGTCGACGTGCTTCTTCGAGATGCCACCGTCCTGGACCAGTTTCTGCAGCAGCTTTTTCTCGGCGCCTTTGGCACGCTGGAGCGCGGTGATCAGCAGGTACGTTTTCTTCCCTTCGACGATATCTCCGCCGATCGTTTTGCCGAATTTTTTCTCGTCGGCGAGAACGTCGAGCAAATCGTCCTGCACCTGGAACGCCTCGCCGACAAGTTTTCCGTACGATTTCAGAGCTTCACGTTCGCCGGCCGACCCGTCACCGAGAATCGCCCCCACTTCCGTCGCAACGGCCACCATGGTCCCGGTCTTCTTCTGGATCATGAGCAAATACTCGTCGAGCGAAACCTTTCGGCGTGTTTCGAATTCCTTGTCGTATGCCTGGCCCTCGCACACCTCAATCACCCCTTCCGTGAAAATCCTGCCGAGTTCCTGGATGGCGGGAGTTTCGGACTGCAGCAGCGCCCTGTACGCGAGTCCGAGCAGGACATCGCCCGCAAGGATGGCCACGTTCGAATCCCACTTCGTGTGGACCGTCGCCCGTCCCCTTCGCGAAGCGGCATTGTCCATAATATCGTCGTGCACGAGCGTAAAATTGTGCAGGATCTCCAGTCCCGCCGCCGCGTGAATTGCTTTCTCCCTGTTCCCGCCGACGGCTTCGCACGCACAGAGGACCAGAACGGGCCGAATCCGTTTCCCTCCGGCGGCGAGGATGTACGAGGCCGGATCGTAGAGACTTCTCGGGATCGTTTTTTTGACGAACGTTGAAAGATATTCATCGACGATCGACACATACTCTTTGTACCGTTGCAGGAAATCCATCCGGTTGACTGTTATTGTGATAGCATGAGCTGTTGGCCCTGGAGATCCTGAAGCGTTTTCGAGCCTGTCAGGAACATGGCGCTTTTCAATTCCGTTTCAATCGCTTCAAGACGCCGTTTCAATCCTTCCTTGCCGCCGGCTTCGAGCGCCTTGAGCAACGGTCTTGCCATGCCTGCGACATCCGCCCCGAATGCTATCGATTTCGCGATATCGAGACCGTGCCGGATCCCGCCCGAGGCAATCACCCGCAACGAAGGATGCTGATTCTTCAGACTGCACACCTGTCGGAGCGCATCGACGGTGGGAATTCCCCAATCCCAGAAATGGGCTGTCAGAGTTGCGGACTCTTCCTTCACCCGTTTCGTTGTCGTTCCATTCCGACGCAGGATCTCGACGCCGGCCCAGCTTGTTCCGCCCGCCCCGGCGACATCGATGATCGAAACACCGACAGCGAGAAGCCGGCGGGCCACGTTCGCCGAGATCCCCGCACCGATTTCCTTCACGATAACAGGGACCGGGGCATTTTTCACGAGCATTTCGATGCCACGCAAGACTCCGGTAAACTCAGGACTCCCCTCGGGTTGGAGCAATTCCTGAAGAGGATTCAAGTGGACGGCAAACGCATCCGCCCGGATCATGTCGATCAGTTTCAGGATGGGGGAAACATCGTTGAGTCGTGCGACTTCCGCCGCACCGATATTGCCGATGATGGGGATCCCCGGGGCTTGTTCCCGTACAATCGCATACGAGCGATGGAATTCTTTCGATTCGAGCGCCTGCCGCTGGCTCCCGACCCCCATGCCGATCTTTTTCTCGCTGCAGACTTCCGCAAGCTGGCGGTTGATCCGTGCCGCGTCCGCGTAGCCGCCGGTCATGCTCGAGATGATGAGCGGAAGAGACATCGGCTTTCCGAGGAACATCGCGGAAGGGTCGACATCCCTGTAGTTCAGTTCCGGGAGGGCGTTGTGGAGAAACTCCCAGCGTTCAAAGCCGCTCGTCTTGTTTCGGAATCCGACATCCCGTGTGACCGTCAGCTGGACGTGTTCCTGTTTGCGCGAGGAAGTCTTTTTTCCCAAAACATGCTCTCTCAATTTTGATGAATAATACAGAAATGCGCTGCGAGAATCAAGGTAA
>DATDNS010000412.1:0-3996 GCA_036518155.1 Bacteroidota bacterium | reverse complement strand
CGCAGATATGTTACGGAAGGCATCGTCACGAACAAATTCCCCGTGATCGTGTCCGAGCCGCCTGAAGGGTTCCTCGGCACGCCGGTCATTGATTTTGAACGATGCACAGCGTGCGACAAATGCGCCGAATCCTGTCCAACCGGCGCCATCAGCGTCAGGACTGTCAGCGATCAACACGTTCCGGCCAACGCGGAGAAAATTCTTTCGCTCAACTATGGAGACTGCATCTTCTGCGGCGAATGTGCAGTGGCCTGCCCGGACGAAATTGTTATGACGAAGGAATTTCGACTCGCAGTCATAAAGAAGGAAAACTTCGTCATTCGCGCCAGATACAGGGACGATGGTACCGGTACATTCAGGTTCGTTGAAATGGTCCATCGTGCGGAAGAGAACAACGCCGTCGAAGAAGAATTAGGCCTCAGACTCAAGGAAAAAATTCACAGACTCCTCGGCCGGTCGCTTCACATCCGCGAAGTTGACGCAGGATCCTGCAACGGGTGCGAGATTGAAATCACCTCCCTCAACAATCCGGTCTACGATATTGAACGGTTCGGAATCCATTTTGTGGCCTCACCCCGGCACGCCGACATGTTGCTCGTTACAGGACCCGTCACCCGGAACATGGAAATCGCTCTCAAACACACCTACGAGGCTGCACCCGATCCCAAAGTGGTCGTTGCGGTCGGAGCTTGCGCAATTGGCGGGGGAGTATTCGGCAAAAGTTACGCATCGTGCGGCGGGGTCGACAATGTCCTGCCGGTCGATGTCTATATTCCAGGATGCCCACCCAGGCCGGAGGCGCTGTTACACGGAATTCTCCTCGCGGTGGGAAGGCTCAGCCAGGTCCTTCAGGAATAGATCTACGAAGATTTCCCGACGAAGTCGTTGACTTGTTCGGCTTTTGCCGGGGGGGCTCGTTCCGACAGACCCGTCGTGCAATGTATTTCTTACCTTCTGTTGCCATGATCGTTTCAAACCGCGACATCAAGATTCTCTTTGCCACGAGCTCGATAAGACTGTTCGCCTACGGTTTTCTCTCGGTCGTCCTCGCCCTGTATCTTGCGGCCGTCGGACTGACCGGACAAGAAATTGGCCTTGTCTTTACCCTGACGCTTCTCGGCGACGCAATCGTCTCGTTGTGGATCACGACACGTGCCGACCGGTTTGGAAGGCGCGGTATGCTTATCCTTGGTGCAGGACTGATGGTGCTCGCAGGAATTACATTTGCCCTTACAAGCAACATTGTCCTCCTCGTCGTCGCCTCTATCATCGGCGTCCTCAGTCCCAGCGGCAAAGAAATTGGACCGTTCCTCTCCATCGAACAGGCAGCACTCTCCCAATTGCTGCCGGACGAACGGCGAACGCAGATCTTTGCGTGGTATAATGTTGCCGCATCGTTTGCCGGCGCTCTCGGGGCGCTTACCGGAGGGGCAATCGCACACGTTCTTCAATCGCAGGGACTCGCCGTCATTGATTCCTATCGGGTCCTCGTTCTCGCCTATGCTGCGTGCGGTCTCATTCTTGTTCTCCTCTTTCTGGGGCTTTCTTCATCGACTGAGCCTACCCGGGTGACGTTGCCAACCGCATCCTCGTTCTTTGGATTGCACAAGTCCAAACGGGTGGTGTTGAAGTTGAGTATGCTGTTCGGGCTTGATGCTTTTGGAGGAGGGTTTATCGTACAGAGCATGATCGCCTACTGGTTCTATCTCAAATTCGGAGTAAGCGTTGACGTCCTCGGAGAGATCTTCTTTGGTGTCAATCTCATCGCTGGAATCTCCGCCCTCGTCGCGGCGCGCATCGCAAAACGCATTGGCCTGATCAACACCATGGTCTTTACGCACATACCGTCAAATATTCTCCTTTGTCTGGTCCCTGTCATGCCCACACTTCCGCTCGCAGCGGGAATGCTGTTGCTTCGGTTCACGATTTCGCAGATGGATGTGCCCACGAGACAATCTTATACGATGGCGGTAGTTTCCGAGGACGAGCGGTCGGCCGCCTCGGGTATGACGACAATTGCCCGTTCGCTGGGTGCGTCCGTGTCCCCGGCCTTGACAGGCATCTTCCTTGCAAGCCCGGCATTGCTCAGCTTTCCATTTTTTCTCGCCGGAGGCATCAAGATCGCGTATGATCTTCTGGTTTACAGCGGATTCAGAAAACTGAAGCCGCCGGAAGAACTTGAAGAGGTTTGAAACGCAATATCCTGACCAATTGAATTCATCGCTGATTTCAAGTATGTTCCAGGGCAAAAGACGTCTGCGATGGTCACATACAGTCCGCTTCCACTCATTCGCCAGTAATTAGCGCGTTATGGATTTCGAAAGTGTTACTCCTCCCCGGCCCAAGCCGCATCCCCAGACGCAGAAAACGCCCCTGACGCAGCCGGTCGACCCGATCGAACGGCTCGTTCCTCTTGGACTGAAATTGTTCGGAATGTTTGTTTGTACAGTCCTGCTCTATCAGGCCGCGGATTCCGCATCGGCCTTTCCGCCGTTGCCTCCTGGCCTGTTCTATGATCTGTACTACGTCGGCATTATCACGCCTCTCCACGAGGGTGGACATTTCCTGTTCATGTTCTTTGGGAGGACACTCCACATCCTCGGTGGTTCCTTTTGGCAATTGATGACTCCATTGATTTTGTTTGGTGTTGCGTGGAAACAAAAGTCTTATCTCGCAACCATCTGGCTCAGTCTTGCAGGAACACATTGGATCGCACTCGCTTCGTACATTTATGATGCGCCGTTTCGTTCTCTGCCGCTGTTGGGTCACAAGAGCGGTCACGACTGGTATAACCTGTTGATCCACTGGCAGATGCTCGATGACGCGATCGCAATTTCCGACTTTGTTTACTACACCGGAATTTGCCTTGGCATCGCCGGGATTGTCGCCGGCGTGGCCATCGCAATCCGAACCTACCTCATTTCACCGCGAGTAAAGACCGTGGCCGTAATCCCGTAGCCATCGACCGATTCCATCCAACGTGCGATTTCAGAGACGGTCAATTGTGTCGCCTTTATATTGACATTACGACATATTTGTCGTATCGTCAAAACGTATGGAACGTGCATCCCTTGCCGGCCGAGGCGCCGGATTCAATCCCCCCAACAGGTTTGAAGAAATCTCTGTGGGCCGGGCACCCGAGGACATTGCCCACTACTTCGAGGATCCTGATCCTGAGAGAACAATCCTGACGAAGTTCTATTTCGATCATACAAAATCCATTCTTGCAAAAAATGAAAGTCCCGACCTTGGGTTCACCTACAGCATCAATCCATACAGGGGATGTGAACACGGCTGCATTTATTGCTATGCCCGTCCGTCGCACGAGTATCTCGGCTTTTCATCGGGGATTGATTTTGAATCGAAAATCCTCGTCAAGGAGGATGCGCCGCGGCTTCTCAGGGAAACGTTCTTAAGCCGGTCGTGGATTCCCCAGGTCGTGTTGTTCTCAGGTGAGACTGACTGTTATCAGCCGGTGGAACGCAGGCTCGGGATCACACGCGAATGCCTTGGTGTATTCCTGAAGTTCAGGAATCCGGTTTCCGTCATCACGAAGAATGCGCTTATCCAGCGTGATGTCGACATCCTCAAAGAGCTGGCTGCAATGAATGTCGTGTCGGTAATCATCAGCATCACGACACTCGATGAACGATTGGCGAGAACCATGGAACCCCGCACCTCAACGCCGCTGCGGCGCCTCGAAACCGTACGCGTTTTGTCGGACAACGGAATCCCCGTGAGTGTCAACATTGCGCCGCTCATCCCGGGCCTGAACGACGAGGAAATCCCCGAGATTATCAGGAGAGTTGCGCACCACGGGGCAACGCGGGTGAACTACTCGTTGCTCCGGCTGCCGTATGCGGTAAAGGACCTATTCCTCGATTGGCTTCGGCGTGAACTACCGGAGAAGGCATCAAGGATCGAAAACCGGATACGGAGCGTGCGGAGCGGCAAGCTGAGTACCTCGGAGTTTGGGAAGAGAATGAGCGGTGAGGG
>DATDNS010000411.1:0-7411 GCA_036518155.1 Bacteroidota bacterium | reverse complement strand
ACGTCATTGCATGCTCGTGGTTAAGGTGTTCCATGATCTCAAGCAGCGACTCGGCGGCAACAGAGTCGAGGTTTGCGGTCGGTTCGTCGGCGAGGACAAAGGAAGGTTGCGAAGCGAGCGCACGGGCAACGGCAACGCGCTGCTGTTGTCCGCCGGAAAGCTCCGCAGGTGTGCTGTCCATCCGGTCCTGCAGTCCGACATCACCGAGGATTTCGATCGCACGCCGGTCGCGTTCGACCTTGCTGATGTTCTGGAGCAGCATAATGAATTCGACATTTTCCTTTGCCGTCAAGACCGGGATAAGGTTGAACGACTGAAACACGAAACCGATGTGGTTGAGACGGAATTCGATGAGGTCATCCGGTTTCATCCGGGAGATGTCCGTACCGTCGATCGTGACGGTGCCGGTCGTCGGCTGGTCGAGTCCGCCGATCGTGTTCAACAAGGTCGTTTTCCCGGAGCCTGAAGGTCCCACAACAACTGTGAATTCCCCCTTCTCGATGTTCAGGTTGATCCCTTTGAGGGCGTTGACAGCGATCCCCGTTGGATTGTAGACCTTGCTGATATTGTTTAGCGCAATTACGGTATTCATAGCGGTTTCAGTGTTTGCGTAGTGCGTCAGGCGTAGGTGCGTATTGAAGCTGCCGGGTTCAATTTCGTTGCTTTGATGCCGGGATAGATCGCCGATCCCAGCGCAGTCAGGATCACGAGAATGGCGATTTCGAAATACATCGCTGTCGGGATATACGGATACAGCATCGCGCTGATTCCGTAACTTGTCAACCCCTCGGCGACGATCGAAAGATCGATGCCGGTCCGGTTCGTAATTTCGATCCCGATCACCGCGGCCACAATACCGACGATTGCCCCGGTGAGGGACAGAAAAACCGTCTCAAGCATCACCAGTGAGAAGACGCGTTTCCGTTTCATGCCGATCGCCATCAACACGCCGAATTCCCGCACACGGTCAAGCACCGACATGAGCATCGTATTGGTGATGCCGAACAGCAGTCCGAAGAGAATGAGGCCGACGAAAAAGAGCATGTAAATATCGGTTACTTCGGCCATGAATTTCAGATCGGGAGCAAGGTCCTTCCAGCTGTCGACGGAGAGATTTGGATAGCGTGCGCGAACGGTCGCGAGGACCTGTGACAAAGATTCGGCGCTCGCCAGGCGGACGGCAATTTCGTGAACAAGCGGGACTCCACCAACGAGTGCTGCAATGTCGCCCCGCCGAACGAACAACGTGGTCTTGTCGAACACGGAAGACTCCGTCTCAAAGACCCCGATAATCCGGAACGACCCGTAGACGATGCTTCCGTCACGTCCCGCAAAGCTAAGGACGAGCTTCGAACGAAGATGCAAACCAAGTTTTTGTGCCAATTTCCTGCCGACAAAGACGGGGAATTTTCCCGCTGCGATCAGGTATTCGCCTTCGACAATCCGTTGAGCGCACGTCGTCACCAGCGATTCATCTCGAGGATTGATACCGACGATCTGCACGCCGGTGTTCGTTGCGGGAGATGAAGCCATTCCTTCGAGGATCGTCCTTGAACTCACACCACGGACACCGTTCAACGACCGTAACGAGGCTGCAATGCTGTCCCCCTCCGGGACAACGTCGTTGACAAGCGGATTGAGCTTGAACGATTTCGTATGGATTTCCACGTGTCCGAGGTAACGGTCGATGGCGTTGTTGACCATCGATTCTGCCATCCCGACGGTGAGACCGGTGGAAAAGACCCCGCCGCAAAGCCCGAGCGCGATGGCGGTGAGCATGACGAGGCTTCGCTTCTTGTTCCGCCATATGTTGCGCCACGCTATTCCTGCGAGCATTCTCGGTACCTGCCTTTCACGTGCGTAGTCCTGCAACCGGGTTTAGTTTTCGGATCACCAGATAAGGATAGAACGCGCAGACAATCGCCAGTCCAAAGACGATCGCCGTTTGAGCGAGAAAGATGCCGGGGGCGGCACTGAAGGGGAGAAAGGGTTCCATGCCGTAGGAGAGCATGACTTCGGCGTACTCCCCCGTGAGCGGAATCGGATGGAGATGGAAGTAGACCAGGATCGGAATTCCCACGGCAACTCCCGCCAGGGCACCCAGCATCGAAACGATGACCGTTTCCGTGGACGTCACGGCAATCAGCTTCCAACGTTTCATCCCGACAGAAATGAGGACGGCGAATTCCCTCGTCCTCTCCGTCGTCATCATCATGATCGTGCCGAAGATTCCGAATCCGATCACGATGTACAGGATGATCAGCATCAGAACTCCACCAGCACTGTCAGCCTGGATGGCTTGCACAAGCTCCGGCATCATTTCTTTCCAGGTCATCACTTCAGTTCCGGGGCCTGAACGTACTCTGAGATCCGATTGTACCCGGTCCATGATCGAAGGCGATCGTACCATAAACGCAACGGACGTGACTCTCCCCGGAGCGCTAAAGAGCCACTGGGAATAGTCCAGCGAAAGGTATGCGGTGGAATTATCCGCCTCCGGAATGGGGAATTTCAGGATTCCCGTTACGGGTACCCTTGCCGCGGCTGTGACACCGTGATATCCCTGGCCATAGATGACGACGCTGTCGCCGAGGCCGGCGCCCAGGAATTTCGCAAGGCCCGAGCCCAGCATCATCCCGCTGTCGGCCGGCTGGAGATACCGCCCCGCCGCCACCCGCTTCGCAAGCCCGGTCATGGAATTCTCGCGTGCCGGGTCGATGCCGATCACTTGGGCAACTTTTGTTGCAGAATCTCTTGAAAGTAATGCGAACGATTCCAGCCGCGGTACCACTTCTGTCACGCCGGGGACGGTCGCAAAAGATTTGAGTGTCGAATCCGTGACAGTCAGTGTCTGGTCGAACGATCGCTTCTCCCAGTACCCCTCGGCGTGGACCTGGATATAGCCAAGGTAGAGGCCGACGGCGGACTGTATCATATAGTCGTACTGGCCGTTCTGCATGGACCGCATTGCAAGGGAGAGAACGACGGCGAAGAGGACGGACGATGTGGAGATCAGTGTGCGCCGTTTGTTCCGCCACAGGTTGCGCCAGGCAAGATGAAGGAAGAGGCTCATGGTCATCTGCCTATTTGTGATTCAATATTCTTGTCTCGATGCACATAAGAGACAATCTCCGTCACGACTTCGTCCGGATATTGCAGCATATCCCAATTGTCGAATCTCAGAACTTCGTAACCCCTTGCACGAAGATACGCATCTCTTTCGTTGTCTCGTTTTCTCCCCTCCGAATCGAAATGCTGACTTCCATCCAGTTCTATAATAAGTCTCTTTTCCTCGCAGAGGAAATCAACAATGTAGCGGTCAAAGGGAACCTGATGTCGTATCTTCACTCCAAGCTGATTAGCTCTCACTCCGGACCAAAGCTTTGCTTCCGCATCCGTCATCTCTTTCCGCAATCTGCGTGCGTTGGAAACGAGTCTCGTCGTGTAATACGGAAAATGTCTTTTCATCGCAGTGGGGACTTATGATACTGCTTCCAGACACATGGACCAGAATGCCTCATCTTCGAACCGACCTACCGTCCCCCCAAGGGGGACTCACAGGGGGTCGTGCTCCAGCTCACCATGCGACCCCACCCTCCCCTCTCCTAAGAGGAGAGGGTATCTCTCGCACATCCCTCCACAGAGAAGCTGGTTCTCCGAAGCACCTCAGTGCACCCGCTTCATATTCTGAAGCGAGAAGAAATCCGTTCCTATCTTCTCGTTGAATCGCAATTCGTCGTATTCCAGAATGGTCTTGTTGCCGGGTTCGTTATGCGGGACCATTTCCCAGTGTGCCGGCAGTTTCCGGTCGCCGAACGATTTTACGTTGCTCCCCAGGAAGGATTTCACGAGAGCCCCATCCTCATCGTAGTATTCCGTCTTGAGCTCGAGGTATCCCTGGGTCGAAATCCACGCGAGCACTTTCGCCCAGACAACGCCCGCCTCGGGTTTTGGCAACAATGCTATTTTGTAACAAAGCTGTCCTTCATACTCTTCACGACCGAGCAGCGTATGCGAATAGTCTTTCACGATGGACGACGCACGCACCAGGTCGTCATTGGTGAAATCAGACCCCATCCAGGACTGGAGCATCATCGACGGGGGGATCTTGATCACTTTCTGGACTGAAGGAAGCCAGTTCCAGACCTCGTTGCCGCGCTTCAGCGTAACCGTGCCTTTGTCACGTGCAGGCTCGGTGACAAAGACAAGCGAGAAGTCGGGCTCAAGACTCCAGGCTTTCATCGTCATCGTCCGGTGCCACTCGGGCTTCTGAATAGTCATGGTGATCCGGGCGTAGGAGCTGTGCCCGCGCATCAGTTCATCCGCTTTTCGAATAATTTCCTTCGCATCCTGGGCAGGAGCAGGGAAAACGACGAAGGTTAACGCAGCAACTACGAGGAAGAGTGCAGGAATTGGAGTTTGCGGTCGCATCGCAGAATACATGATTCAGGTCCTCCGGGGGAATTCCAGGATCCGACGCCAATCGGGAACCGTGAACAGAGGGAACGGTCAGTCGGAAAGAAAAAATTGCTCGGGGGTTCCCTGCGTGCTATGCAACATACAAAACCATTCCGGTGAAGGCAAGATGTGCGGCATTGTGAATGGATTGTTATCCGGTGGGATTGCAGTGAAACGAAAAACGTGCACGAACGCGAGGGCGAAGGTTACCGGCCACCTCGGGATTTGTTCTTTCGGTCGGAAGGTTGGGTTGTACGGGATTGCGTTGCCTTGAACCGGTTTTTCACCGGATCAGCCTGTTGAGGATGTCCGCTGAGAGGATTCCAGAAGAACGGCTGAGGCGCCGGTTTCGTGCCTCCCGGCACGTTCAGATTGAAACCCGTCGTTACACTCGCGAGACCGTTGTGCCCGTTTGAATAACTTCGCCTGAGTCTGAATCCCATGCTGACGCTCCTCCGCTCTTTTCCAACTTTGAGAAAATATGTTTGAGTTTATCCCTTTTCGAAATAAAAGTCAAGCGCGATCATCAGTCTGTTTTGAAAATGTCGTATCGTTGTTCACGCTTTGTTCTCTCCTCGGTCTCGTGACGCACAACGTGATCGTTCGCGCCCTTGATGGAACCAAACCAGCAAGCAGCAACGTTTTCATACCAATTACCGCCAGCGAATTTCGATAGTAAGCTTCTGGCGGAGGAAGTACTATCGCGCGACTTCAAAAGGAGGGAACGCTCTGAGGCAAGCCAGGCTGAAAGGTCAGGAATTACTCGGCGAGATGACCGACGAACAGCAGTTCAAGGACGCACGATGCGCCTGATCAATTATAGCATTACGGGTTTTGTGTCATTCTGCATCTTGACACAGTTCGGCATGGCGGGACCTCCCTTCCGGACTGATGATCCCGTTCCGATCGGGTTCCGTCACGGTGAGTTCTACCTTTTCTCCTCTGCGGTTGCGGATGCGTCGGGAATCGCAGGAATCGGACCGGCCTTCGAATTCAACTACGGGGCCCTCCCCGATGTCCATCTTCACATCGTCGTGCCCGTCGCGTTTTCGAAACCAAAGAATGGGGCGATGCGCGCAGGATACGGTGATACCGAGCTCGGTGTAAAGTACCGGTTCTTCAATCAGACCGATTTGCTGCCGGACATCGCAACCTTCCCGATCATCGAGGTGCCCACTGGAAATGCCGCCAGGGGTTTTGGCAATGGAAAACCGCAGGTCTACCTTCCGCTCTGGCTCCAAAAAGATATCGGGGATTGGACTATCTATGGCGGCGCCGGGTACTGGATCAATCCCGGCGCAGGGAACAGGAACTGGAAGTTCTCAGGACTTCTCGTGCAGTACAACTTTGCGCCTGATTTTTTTCTTGGAATGGAAATCTTTCATCAGACAGCGTCATCGAATACCACGCTGGGTAACACAGGATTGCATTTCGGCGGAGGAATCCCCATCGCACAGAATTCCCAGTTGATCTTTTCTGCCGACGCGGGCAACGGTATTACGAGCTACAAGCATTTTGCGTACTACGTTGGGTTATACCATCAATTTTAACGGATCTGTTTGGATCCGATGTTAATACGCCGCTTGTGCCTCGGTTGTCAGACTCTCCAGACGTGCAGCAGCTGCCGCCGGTCGGTTGGCTAAGGGTTTATCGGAATTACCAAGCCCTCAGCTCCGCCTGTGGCCAATCATGCATGGAGCACCAGGAAGCAGGCGTTGAGACGGAACAGGGCGCCCGATCGTATTGCTTTTGCCTGCACCTGCCAAACCCTGTTTGTGTCGGAAACCGTATCCCCGCGACGTTGCGATCATAGAATCCTGTCTTCTCCGCCACAAAAAATTGCGTCGTCTTATCCAGCGTTCCCTCCTATTTCCTTGAGTACCGTTGCGCACGCTCATTTCCAGAATTGATTTCTCACATAACGATTTTCGAAGGCTGAACAGTCCTCAAATTCGATTTGTCAATCGGATAAGGTTCATTCTCATTTTTGCGACACACCGCAATTGAGACCTGATTTCGGCATCGAGCGTTGCCGTCCGGTCTTGTCGTTTTGACAATACTGTCCAAATTTGTACATTGCTTTCGCTCATCGGTCCATGATTCATTACACTCCCGGTGCGATGATAACGGACGCCATCACATCTTCCCGGTTGAACCCCATTTCCCGCTCTTAGTCGTAGGATTGGCGGGCCTCAGGCAAATCAGTTCAGACAACCGGATCAGATTGCGGCCTGGTATCATCCTGACATCCTGAAAGCAAGACCATGATC
The DNA here is from genome assembly GCA_036518155.1 of Bacteroidota bacterium. Lineage (GTDB taxonomy): Bacteria > Bacteroidota > Ignavibacteria > UBA10030 > UBA10030 > JADGQA01. The sequence goes on along the minus strand of DATDNS010000411.1, from coordinate 683 downwards.
TGCTCAACGTCACGGGCTTGGCGCCAACGGGTTTATCCGCAATCCCGTCGTTTTCCTTCGTTGTGCCGATGCCGTACTTCAGTCCGGTCCCAGTTAGCCGGTTTCGAGCGGACCTCCCCTAATGCCTTCGAGGTGAAATATGAAAAAGCACTTACGCGTCTTGATCGTCGAAGATTCCGAGGACGACACTCTTCTACTTACAAGAGAATTGCGACAGGCTGGCTACGAAATCCAGCACGATCGTGTTGCCACTCAACGTGACTTCACAACCGCACTGAACAACAATCCGTGGGACCTTATCCTCTGTGATTATACGATGCCGCATTTCAGCGGGATGAAAGCACTGTACCTTCTCCGTGAAAAGGACGACGAGACCCCCTTTATTTTCGTTTCGGGAACGATCAGTGAGACTACCGCCATCCAGGCTATGAAAGCGGGTGCAAACGACTACGTTCTCAAAAATAACCTCAAACGATTTGTTCCGGCGGTCGAACGGGAGCTTCGTGATGCCGAAGAACGCCGTCAAAAGAAAACCCTGGAGGGGAATCTGCGCAAGAGCGAAGAGCGCTTCCGTGCTCTTATCGACAATTCAGCGGACGGCATTGCGCTCGTTGCTGCGGACGGATCGCTCCTGTACGAGAGCCCGTCAACATCGCGGATATCCGGATATCAGGTGGGGGAAT
>DATDNS010000410.1:0-2843 GCA_036518155.1 Bacteroidota bacterium | reverse complement strand
ATACAAAGGCACACCCCTCGCGCTTATACTATGGTGTATCAATCATGGGTTGGCGGAAGATGTTCGCGGGCTATGGCTATTCGTTCATCACAGTTGAGCGGAACGGCGTCAATGGTTTCTTTGTCGATCCCGCGCTGTTTGCCCCGAGATTCATCAAGAACATCCGTGGCCTTGCGTTTGCGGAAAATCAGTATCATTTACGAAAATTCCGCAAACCGAGTGAAGAACAATTCTCACTCATTGCCGGCCAGCCATTCTCTTCCATTTAGCTATGATCTCCCGTCGCACTAAATACCGAGGGCAGTCGGGGCGACAACGCCACCGTCAACAACAATTGCTCCGGCTGTCGATCTGCATTGCCACATACAATCGGGCAGCCTTCATCGCCAGGACCCTTGAGAGCATCATTCCTCAGCTTGTCTCCGGAGTAGAGCTCCTTGTCGTAGACGGGGCTTCAACAGACAATACACAAGAGGTCGTGAAACATTATGCGCAAAAATGCAGGAGACTCCGCTATGTCAGGCTTTCTGAAAAGGGCGGGGTTGATCGGGATTACTGCAAGGCTGTGGAGATCGCCAGGAGTGAATATGTTTGGTTGTTCTCCGACGATGATATGCTTGGTCCGGGCGCAGTTGCACGCATTCTTGAGGAGACAAGAAAGCGTTACAGTCTTATCATCGTCAATGCGAAAGTAATGGACAGCGAAATGAGGACTGTTCTTACTCCAGCGATGCTTGGGGATTGTTCTCGAAAAATATTCAAGACTTCAGAGCTGGATGATCTTTTTGAATGCATCGTTCCCTACGTATCGTTTATTGGGTCCGTTGTTATCAGCCGAAGCCTGTGGCTTCAGCGGAACACAGAGAGATACATTGGGACAGAGTTCGTACACGTTGGGGTGATTTTCCAGGCGCCTCTTCCCGGGCTCTCCGTGGTTTTGGGTGAACCGCTCATTGCCATCCGATATGGAAATGCGCAATGGTCGACTCGCGCTTCGAGTATCTGGCTGTGGACCTGGCCGAGGCTTCTCGAATCCTTTGAACATGTTTCTGCCAAGACAAGACGAAGAAAGACTAATCCCGTTTCGTGGAAGGAGTTGAAGAAGATCGTCGTATACCGGTCCTTATCCTCATTTTCATATGATGTGTATAGGAAATTTTTTCTCAAGAGTGCGTTCCCTGTCTGGTGGAAGGCAATTACGCTCATCGTGGCATTGTTTCCAGCTTCCATTCTCAAGGTGGCCTTAAGTTGGTACCTACGAACGTATCGGATGCACAAAAAGGAAACTCGCATGACGCTACTCGACCTCGCGACGAGTACAACGAGATCTCGAAACACATCTGTTCGATAGCAAGTCTGATGCGACCGGCCACGAACATGAAAGCGCAAAGCGGAAGGCAGCGATTACCCCAAAGCGGAGCCGGCGTAATTCCGGGATCGCACGGCGAAGTACCCAAGAGCGATCACTCGCTTGTCAAATTGTGATAGGAGATAAGACTTATGCATCTTATTCATAGAAAAAGTTGCCGCGTGTGTGGATCCACGGCGTTAACACCGGTAATCAACCTGGGTGAACAGTATCTGCAGGGATCATTCGTTAAACCGGGGAAAGAGTTACCTCCCCTGAGAAAGATTCCGTTGTCGCTGGTCCGGTGTGATCCCATGAAAGACGAGAAAGCTTGTGGTTTGCTCCAAATGGAGCACTCAGTGCCTCCAGAAGTGCTCTATTCTGCGTATTGGTATCGATCCGGCACGAACAATACCATGCGTACACATCTCAAAGGGATTGTCGACGAAGCCGTTGGCCTGGTAAACGACGCCAATGCGATGGTGCTCGACATCGGATGCAATGATGGAACACTGCTGGATTACTATCCCCGCGGATTCAGGAAATACGGTGTTGACCCTTCAGATATTGCGCAGGAAATCCCGAGAGAAAAGGCGACTGTCGTTCAGGACGTCTTTCCGTCTGACGAGTTGACAAGCATCTTGAACGCGAAAACGTTCGATATCATAACGTCCATCGCAATGTTTTATGATTTGGAGGATCCAATCGCCTTTACAAGAGCGATCAAGACTGTTCTTGCCCCCGACGGAATGTGGATTTTCGAGATGTCGTACATGCCGATGATGCTCAAAATGAATTCTTATGACACAATCTGCCACGAACATCTTGAGTACTACAGTCTGGCAGTCATCGAATATATTCTGAGGCAATGCGGGCTGAAAATATTCAATGTGCTACAAAATGATGTCAATGGCGGTAGTCTGAGATGTTATGCGACGCACGTTAACAACTTCAAATACAGGAATGAGCGATTCGTCCAAAATATCAAACGTCTCCATCAGGAAGAGTTCGACCTGGAACTTGACACGGACAAGCCCTACAAGAATTTTCAAGGCAGAATCAACGTGCACAAGGACGAGCTCCAAAACCTTCTCAGGACACTCAAGAAGGAAGGGAAGAAGATCCACATCTACGGCGCATCGACGAAAGGAAACACGATCCTTCAATGGTGTAGCATCGATAACCGCATCATTGATTATGCTGCTGAGCGCAATCCGGAAAAATACGGGGCATCAACCCTGGGCACTGAAATTCCCATTATCAGCGAAGCTGAGTCGAGGGCAATGAATCCGGACTATTATCTGGTCCTTCCGTGGCATTTCAAAGAAGAATTTATCGAGAGAGAGAAAGCAACGGTGGAGAAAGGGACAGGGCTCATTTTTCCATTGCCAACAATAGAAATTGTTAAGAACTAGCGGGTAATTCGTGAAAGCATTAATCGTTGGGGCCGGCGGTCAGGATGGTCACTATCTTTCGGAGCTTTGCCGTTCGAAGG
>DATDNS010000409.1:0-5678 GCA_036518155.1 Bacteroidota bacterium | reverse complement strand
AAATAGTCGGGAAGCCTGAGCGCCGTGTGGACTCGTGGGGAAAAGTCACGGGCAGGGCGAAATTCGCGGATGATTACAATGTCGGACACCAGCTCGTCGGCAAAGTACTGAGGTCAAAGTACCCGCACGCGAATATTCTGCGGATCGATACCTCGAAGGCACGAGCACTTGCCGGTGTCCACGCAGTTCTGACTGCAGCAGACATTCCCGGAAGCAAGGTCTTCGGTGTCGTCGACAAGAACCAGGCAATTCTTGCCGAAGATCGTGTTCGCTATCTTGGCGATGGAGTCGCCCTCGTTGCGGCAACGACAAAGGAAATCGCTGAAAAAGCGGTTTCATTGATCGAAGTCGAGTACGAACCGCTTTCCGTCGTGAGCGATCCCGAAGATGCCACGAAACCGGATTCGCCAGTCATTCACGGCGACAAAAATGAATTTGTTCATCACAAAGTGCGCAAGGGTGACGTTGCGAAAGGGTTCGCTCAATCTGATTTTGTCCTCGAAAAAAAGTTCAAGACCCAGTTCATCGAACATTCCTACATAGAGCCTGAGGCGGTCCTCGCCGAACCCGATGAGCAGGGAGGAATAATGATCACCGGATCGATACAGAATCTCTTCTCGAGCAGACGATCTGTTGCCGCTGCCCTGAATTTGTCTCTCAACAAAGTGCAACTTGTCCAGGCGACCCTCGGAGGCTCTTTTGGCGGCAAAGATGAAGCAATGACATCCATGTGCTGCCGCGCGGCTCTGCTGGCGATGAAAACCGGCATGCCGGTAAAAATGGTGAACACGCGCGAAGAGTCGATGCTCGAAAGCTACAAACGGCATCCGTACGTTCTCTACTACAAATGGGGAGCAAAAACGGACGGATCGATTACAGCGATGGAATCCAGGATCATCGCTGATGGAGGAGCTTACGCCTCCATGAGCCAGTTCGTAACGTGGCGATCGGTTGTTCAGGCGACCGGACCATACTATTGTGAGAATGTGAAGACGGACGTCTATGCCGTCTACACGAATAATAACTATACCGGTGCGATGCGCGGATTTGGTTCACCGCAGGTAAACTTTGCCATCGAGTCCATGATGGACGAACTGGCGGAGAAGGTGGGGGTGAGTCCGCTCGAAATTCGCATGAAGAATGGATTCGAAACGGGGGCGGTGACGGCAACCGGACAGAAACTGACGCACGTCGTCAGCCTCAAGGAAGTCCTGACGAAAGCAGCCGAGGCAATTGAATTCGACAAGAAATGGATCAAGTACCGCAACGCAAGCAAAGCGGAGAAGATGTTGGGTGTGGGGTTGGCGTGCAGCTACCGCGGAGTTTCTCTCGGCGCTGAAGGGACCGACGCTGCGGAGACTATCGTCTCAGTACAGACTGATGGGAGCGTTATAGTCTCATCCGGAGTAACCGACATGGGCCAGGGAGCTCAAACCCAGATGTCCCAAATCGCCGCTGAGGTTCTCGGAATATCCATGGATCGGATCCAGTTCCTGAACACGAATACCAGCCGTGTTGCCGATTCAGGACCCACCGTAGCTTCGCGAGGAACGATTATGGGCGGCTCTGCTGCAAAGAACGCCGCTGAAAATGTCCGAAAAACACTGCTCGAAGTCGGATCCGCGATGGTGAGTGTGGATCCAAAGCAGTTGGACCTCCGTGACAATTATCTGGTCAACGCCGCAAATGGTCAACGTCTGGCCTCATTTGCTGAACTCGCAACGGAATGCTTCAACAAAGGTAAGCCGATGATTGGGCTGGGCTGGCATAAGTCACCCAAGACATCCTGGGATGAAGAACACGGACAAGGCGAGGCGTACTTTACTTTTGTCTATGGAGCGAATGCCGCAGAAGTAGAGGTCGATACCGAGACCGGGAAAGTAGACGTGAAGGACTTTGTCTCCGTCCACGATGTTGGGAAGGCGATCAATCGCGCCATGGTTGAGGGACAGATGTGCGGTGGAGTCGCTATGGGAATCGGCTATGGACTTCTTGAGGAATTCGAATTCGACGACGGCATTCCCAAGCAATTGAATTTTGATGAGTATCTCATCCCAACGTCAATGGATGTCCCCCGCATCAAGACGATCATCGTTGAGAATGAAGATCCTACGGGACCGTTCGGAGCAAAATCCGTCGGTGAGCCGACAAACGAGCTGGCGGCTCCGGCACTCGTGAACGCAATTTTCAATGCTACGGGCAGGCGTATCCTCGAGATACCCGCCAATCTGGAGCGGGTGCTCCTCGGACACAAGCTTGCCCGGCACGATAAGCGCGGCTCGGAAAAGAAAGACTCGACGGATGCGATGATGGTCGACTCGTGCAAAATTCGCGGGGAAAAGCAATGAAGCCGTTTGATTACTTCTCCCCCGCATCATTGACTGAAGCCTGCGGCGTTCTCGCGCAGTCTGGCAACGACGCCCGAATTCTTGCGGGAGGTACAGATGTTCTGGTGGAGTTGAGAAAGCCATCTGCTCATTCCCCAAAGTCAATCATTGATATTAGCCGGATCCTCTCACTTAAAGGTATCACCGAGACGGGAGATTCAATAGTCATCGGAGCTCTCACGACGCACGATGAGATCTATCGGTCTCAACTTGTAGCCCGGTATGCGTCTCTTCTCCGGTCGGCTGTTGCAACGATAGGATCCCCGCAGATCCGTAATCGTGGCACGATCGGTGGAAACATCATGAACGCCGCGGCGTGTGCAGACACAGTCCCTCCATTGTTGGCACTGAACGCCCATATCACGCTGAAGTCGGTTTCAGGAGAACGAGAACTTGCGCTCGCCGATTTCTTCGTGAAACCGTACGTGACTATCGCCCGGAAGGATGAGGTCCTAACAGGAATTCGTTTCCCCAAACTCGACCCGGGAGTACGAAGTTCATTTGTGAAACTCGGAAGACGAAATGCATTATCGATCTCGCGCCTGAGTGTGGCGGTTGTGCTGAGAATCAACAGCGCAAATGTGATCGAGGAAGTTCGCATCGTTCCAGGTGCTGCGTTTCCATCGTGGCAGAGAGTCGGTGAAGCGGAAGAATTGCTGGTTGGTCAACATCCTTCAAGGGAGGCTTTCATCAAGGCAGGGAAAAAAGTATCCGAAATCATGATCTCCTACTCCGGGAGGAGATGGTCGACAGAATATAAGGAACCGGTTGTCGCTGTATTAGTGCGAAGGGCACTCGAACTTTGTGTTTCACAGGAGAAGACAGCTTGAATACCGTCGCCATCAGTGTCACAATCAATAGCAGGCGATACCAGCTTATGATCAAGCCGAATGTAACGCTCCTCGAAATGTTGCGCGAGGAACTTGGGCTCACCGGTACGAAGTGTGGATGCGAAGTAGGCGAATGCGGTGCCTGCACGGTTCTCTTGAATGGCCGGCCAGTCAATTCGTGTCTTGTGCTTGCACCTCAGGTGGACGGCCAGGAAGTCGTTACCGTCGAGGGATTGGCACAGGGGAAGAGCCTCGACCCATTGCAGGAGTCTTTCCTTGACCACGATGCCGTGCATTGCGGATTTTGCACGCCGGGGATACTGATGAGTGCGAAGGGATTGTTGGACCATTCGTCGAACCCAACCGAAGTTGAAGTACGAACCGCAATATCAGGTAATCTCTGTCGTTGTAGCGGCTACCAACAGATTGTTGATGCCATAAAGGATGCAAAGCAAACCACGGATCAAAAGGAAAAGAGACGGGTCCACGCGGATACTAAGACCTAGCCCTAATATCAGTGTCAATCCGCATCATCCGCGTTAATCCGCGGCTATCTTCTATACACGAAAATGAATCAACAACAAGCCAAAACGGAATCTGAACGCTGTCTCCAATGCTACGATGCTCCCTGCATTGCAGCGTGCCCAACCCACATTGATATCCCGACGTTCATCGGAATGATTCGAAGCGATAACATTGTGGGAGCGGCAGAAGTGGTAAAGACTGCAAACGCCCTGGCGAATACGTGCGGCAAAATCTGCCCTGAAGAAATCTTCTGTCAATCCGCCTGCACGCGCGCAAAACAGGATGCTCCGATCCAGATCAGGGAACTCCATTTCTTTGCGACGCAGAAGGAAAGTAAGAAGGGGTTTTCGCGAACGAGGGCATTTCACCTCACGGACGGGTCTGTTGCAGTCATCGGAGCAGGACCCGCAGGACTGAGTTGTGCGTTTGAGCTGACAAAGCTCGGGTACAAAGCGGAAGTCTATGAAAAAGACGGCGTCGGTGGAGTTCCCCGCAACAGCATCCCCTCGTTCCGTCTCGCGGCGGACGAACTGGATTCAGACACGAACTTCCTTTCGAAGCACTTTAAGACCAGAAAAGAAGAAGTCAATGCCAGGTTGTTCGAAGACATCCGGCATCATCATAAGGCCGTCTTCCTCGCCGTAGGACTCGGGGAAGATCGTCCGGTCGGTATCCCCGGCGAACGTCTCAAAGGAGTTCAGCCTGTGTTGCACTTTCTGCACAAGGCGAAAACGCATCCAACCGAGATGTCGATTGGCGGGCGCGTTGTCATCATTGGAGGCGGTAATGTATCGCTCGATGCTGCCGCGACCGCAAAACGGCTCGGCGCTGAAAGCGTTATCCTGATTTATCGCCGAAGCGAGTCCGAGATGCGCGTGTGGAAAAGCGAGCTCAATGAAGCCCGTCGACAAGGCGTAGAAATTCGATTTTTGACGAATCCCGTCGCCATTGTCGGCAAGAGTGAGGTCTCGGGTGTCATGTGCCGACAGACCCGGTTAAGCAAAGAGAAGGATGAGAGTGGCAGAAGGGCTCCGATTGAAGTGAAAGGTTCGGACTTCGTCATCGACGCCAACACAGTGATTGTGGCCATTGGGCAAAAAGTTGGCCTGGACTGGCTCGATGCATTCCAGCGCACGGAAAACGGCTATTTGAAAGTGAACAAGAACTATCAGACATCGGTCTCAGGTGTTTTTGCCGCCGGAGACATGACCGCAGGTGAAGGGACGATCGTTCAGGCCGTGGCAGGAGGTAAACAAGCTGCCCACGCCATCCACGAGTTTATTTCGAAGAAGCAGAGGTGATGAATGGATAAGATCAAGGAAATGGCCGTATACCCGATTCGAGATCTGTCATACGATTTTCTCGGAATTCATTTTGAGAGCCCGTTTATTCTTGCGGCAGCTCCGTCGACGGATAATCTTGAAATGGTCCGGCGGGCGTTTCAGGCCGGTTGGGCAGGCGCAATCCTGAAAACAACTTCCATCGAAGGAACCAAAGTCGATCTCTGCTATCCGATGATGTCGACCTTTGATCACGAAGGACGCAAGTTGTTTGGGATGGGAAACATCGATCTGATTTCAGAACACCACATCGACAAGGTTGAGTACAACGTCAGGGCGCTCAAGAAAGAATTCCCGCATAAAATGGTGGCAGCGAGCATCATGGCGGGCCGAAAAGAAGACTGGCAGAGTCTGGTGGAGCGGCTTGAAAACGCCGGCGTCGACATGATCGAATGCAGCTTCTCGTGTCCCCAGGGGAACATCGGGGAAGATCCGGGAAAAATGCTGGCACAGAGTGTCGCGGCGACGGAGCTCACCGCACGGTGGGTCAAAGAGGCGTCGAAGAAAATCCCCATTTCGATCAAGATTACTCCGCACGTCACCGATATTCTTGATGTCGCCAACGCCGTGAAGCGGAGTGGGTGCGACGCACTGAC
>DATDNS010000408.1:0-2184 GCA_036518155.1 Bacteroidota bacterium | reverse complement strand
CGCTCACTGCTCATGATGTTCGGCTCGCTTTTGCTATCTCCTGTCTATCTTATCATGGCATACTCGCACATTTCGCTCTATGTCCCGATGGCCATGATGGGCATTTCGTTTTCACTCATTCCCGGGATCATGTGGCCCTCGGTCAGTTACCTCGTCGACCAGTCGAAGCTCGGAACGGCATACGGGCTCATGACGCTGATTCAGAACATCGGACTGGCGGGTTTCAATTTTCTCATCGGTTGGGCGAATGACTATTCTGTAGCGAGTGCGTCAAACCCGGGAGGCTACAACCTCGGGATGTGGATCTTTTCAATTCTTGGAATTGCCGGCTTCACATTTGCGTTGCTTTTGCGACGAAGTGAAATGGGGCCCAACGCGCACGGCCTGGAAACCATTACCACGTCCGGCAAATCATAAAGGCCTGCGACGCCACGAATCGGCGATCCAAAACCAGGGTGCACAGATTTTTGAACGGACGAACTGAGATCCGTAACATTTGTCGGGCCATTGCCAATGGTGGTTCGATGGAGTACATTGATTACAGCATCGTTGTCGCACACGTGTTCCCAATACCACGATCATAAGGAGTCGGGATTATGGCACAGGCAGCAAAAGAAATATTACAGTCGACAATAACGGAATGGACCAAGTTTGCCGCAGAGCGTGACAAAATCAGGAAAATTGCCGGAGATGTGGCTATGGTGACGAGGACGATCATCAAAGACCATCTTTCATTTTTCAAAGCAAAGCAAATTGATGTCGAATGCGAGAATGCCGAGGATTTGAAGGTCCTCGGTGTGCCGATCGAAGTTGAGCCAATCATCGAGGAAACCTATCCGACGGTCAAGGCACGCGTGGCGCTCAGGTGCGGAGGCGCTTCCCGCTTCATCCTCATCAATCCGAATGCAAGCATCTCGGCCGGGGGACCCCCGTTTATGTTCGAAGAACTCAAACGCGGTGTCCCCGAGACATTCGTTGCGAATGCGGCAGAGTTCGTCCGCGATGGATTCCTGAATGTGGCAAGAACTGGCGGTGTCGCTCCGAAGGAGGCCAAATGATTCGTTCTGCGCTTGCGGTCCTCATGCTGGTTCTCCTTCCTTGCGCAATATTTGCGCAAGTGAGTGTCAGCGATGTGAACCAAGCGGAGAATTTCGACAGACAGGTGTACGGCCTGGGATTTTCGGTAGGACCTGCCTCGGGACTTGGAATAAGCTTTCGCGACCACTTTCCGTCAAAACTCTCGCTGCAGCTAGTCTTCGGAATCCTGAGGGACAAAGTCAACACATTTGTCAGTGCAGGAGGAGAAATCCAATACGACCTTGTGCGTGGTAATACAACACGATTTTATGTTGCATCGGCAGCTTGCTACGTTTATAACGGCTCGACTGGGAATTCGTTCGAATCTCCAACACGAGTAGGGCTCGGTGTGGGAGGGGAGTTCAAAGCCCGGGAAGCTCTTCACGTTTCGCTGGAGGGTCTGTTTGTCTATTTTTCCGACGGAAGCATCATTCCGCTTCCCCAACTGGCCTTTCACTACTACTTCTTCTAGTCTGGGCGGCGATGGGGGATGCATATCTCACGGTGACGCCAGTCGTCCGGATCCCTTCTTCGGAGATCACGTTTCGCACATCGCGAAGCGGGGGACCGGGGGGACAAAATGTCAATAAGCTCGAAACCAGGGTCGAGGCACTGTTCGACGTCAGGCATACACGAAGCCTTACGGAGCATCAACGAAGCGCCGTGCTTGAGTATCTCAAGAACAGGATAGACTCTGCTGGTCTGCTCAGAGTGGTGGCCCAGGAATCGAGGAGTCAGTCTCAGAACAAGGAAAAAGCTGTCGAACGTCTCACGGAACTTCTCCGGAAAGCCCTCCAACCAAGAAAGCTTCGTCTAAAAACAAGGCCAACCAGGTCCGCCGTGAAAAGTAGAATACAGGCGAAACGTCACTTGAGCGAAAAGAAACGAAACCGAAAATCAGAAATTGAGTAGTCTTCTTCGTCTCTGCGGGTGGACTTCTCCATTCGGGTAATGTGGGCTTATCAAGACTTGCTCAACCGCTCCAGGCATCGGACAGGCATTGTCCAAAGACATCCCCTCCCATCAAACGTCCTCCCGGGTCCTCAGTAATCCTTTGCTTGAGCCGAAGTCATCGATTGTACCCTTTTGTTGCACCAGTAGTGTGTC
>DATDNS010000407.1:0-3357 GCA_036518155.1 Bacteroidota bacterium | reverse complement strand
TTGATGTTCCATATCCGAGGATTCAATACGTGTGCCAGAATTACGCGCTCATTTCCACCAGGATGAGCGGTAACACGCCGGAGGGGATGTATCTTCCTGCGATAATGCGTTCATATTTCTGAACGGTCTGCAGGATCTCTCAAATCACCGGGAAAGGAACAGATGGCCGTTATTGGCAACCCCGATCGCTTTGCCTTTGAGCCTTCTCCCGTGGAATGGAGAGTTTTTCGATTTTGATTTGAACGTCCTGGTGTCGACCGACCATTCCACGTGCGGGTCAAGCAACGTGAGGTTGGCAATTTCGCCCGTGGCAATCTTCACCGGCGGAAGCGAACATATTCTCCTCGGATTGGTGGAATATTTCTCCACGAGCTGATACAGGGTAAGGTATCCCTGGTCGACGAGTTCTGTGATCGCAAGCCCGATTGACGTTTCGAGTCCGACAATCCCGAACGGAGCCTGCGTATACTCAACTTCCTTTTCGTCAATCGTGTGCGGGGCGTGGTCCGACGCGATCACCTCGATCGTCCCATCCTTCAATCCTTCCTTCATTGCTGAGACATCCTCGTGTGTACGCAGCGGGGGATTCATTTTTGTGTTCGTATCGAACGTCGAGACGCATTCGTCGGTGAGGGTGAAGTGATGCGGCGTTACTTCGCAGGTGATACTGAGTTTCTCCGCCTTCGCACGCCGGACGTGTTCGAGCGAACCCCGCGTACTGATGTGAGCAACGTGATATCGCGCTCCCGGGACATAACGCAGCAACACGATATCCCTTCCGATCATGATTTCTTCGGCAACCGAAGGAATACCGGGGAGTCCGAACCTGGTCGATGAGAAGCCTTCATTCATGCTTCCACCGTGCGTCATTGACGATTCCTCCGCGTGCTGAATGACAGGGATGCCGTACATCGATGAGTATTCGAGTGCCCGACGCATAACTTCGGGACTCGAAATCGGCGCGCCATCGTCCGTAAACCCGACGGCACCGGCGTGCGCCAGTTCTGCCATCGGAGCGAGTTCCTTTCCTCCACGCCCCTTCGTCGCCGCCGCGACCGGGTACACATCGACGATGCCGTTACAGACTGTTTTCCCTTTCTCGTGGATGTAGCGGACGACCGATTCGTCATCGATTGCGGGGTTTGTGTTCGGCATGCAGCAGACTGCGGTGAATCCACCCTGTGCAGCTGAGGCACAGCCCGTTTCGATGGTTTCCTTGTGTTCGAATCCGGGCTCGCGCAAATGCACGTGCATGTCGATGAATCCAGGAGCAACAATCTTGTTCTTGAGGTCGATCACCTGGGTTGCCCGGTCGGCAACAACGCTCGTCCCCATCGATTCAATTCTTCCGTCTGCGATAAGAAAATCGACAACCATGTCTTTGCCCGAAACGGGGTCGAGCAGACGTCCGTTCTTCAAATGTACCTTCATAGAATTCCTTTTCGAGATTTAGTTCGATGATCCCAGCAGATAGAGTACGGCCATCCGTATGGCGACGCCATTCGTCACTTGCTGAAGAATGACAGAGTGTTCCCCGTCCGCCAGATCGGCCGATATTTCCACATCCCGGTTAATGGGACCGGGGTGAAGGATGGTGATGGGTTTCTTCGCCTTGTCCACTCGTTCCTTCGTCACGCCGAAGTAGCGGTGATACTCGCGCAGAGAAGGAAAGAGTCCGCTCTCCTGCCTCTCCAGCTGAATCCTGAGAACGTTCAACGCATCGATATTCGGGATGACATCTTCGAGCCGGTGATAGACACGGACACCGAGACGCTCGATCTCCCGGGGGATCATCGTTGCAGGTCCGCAAACCGACACCTCCGCACCGACGGCCTTCAGACCGAAAATGTTCGAGCGGGCCACCCGGCTGTGCAGGATATCACCGACAATGCAGACCCGCAATCCTTCGAATGTCTTGTGCTTCTCCCTGAGTGTGTACATGTCGAGGAGGCCTTGCGTGGGGTGTTCGTGCGCTCCGTCGCCGGCATTGATGACATTCGACGCAACGACGCGACTAAGAAAGTGCGGAACTCCGGCCGACGAGTGACGGACCACGACCATGTCGATCTTCATCGCTTCGATATTGCGCGCCGTGTCTTTCAGCGTTTCTCCTTTGCTGACACTGCTCCCGGAGGCGGCAAAGTTCACCACGTCCGCCGAAAGTCGCCGTTCGGCGAGTTCGAACGAGATTCGTGTCCGCGTCGAGCTCTCAAAGAACAGGTTCACGATGGTCTTGCCCTGGAGGGGGGGCACTTTCTTGATCGGCCGTTCGAGCACTTCCCTGAACGATACAGCCGTATCGAGAATTTGCAGGATATCCTCCTTCGGCACACCATCGAGACCGAGCAGATGACGACTCTGTAAAGCCATTCGTTGATCTCCTAGTCATTGTCAATTAGAAACACGGCGTCCTCGCCGTCCACTTCTTCCATCATCACTTTGACTTCCTGGCGGATGGATGTCGGGACATTCTTGCCCGCAAAGTCCGCCTTGATCGGGAGCTCCCGGTGTCCCCGGTCGACAAACACGAGGAGCTCGATCCTCGCCGGGCGGCCAATGTCCATCAGAGCATTGAGTGCAGCGCGGACGGTTCTTCCGGTGAAGAGAACGTCATCGACCAGTACAAGATACTTCCCCGAAATATCGAAGAGGATCTCCGTGCTGCGCAGTTGGGGTTGGTCAAGTTTTCCGCGAAGATCGTCCCGGTACAGCGTTATATCGAGTGTTCCGACCTTGACGGGATGGCCTTCGATTTCTTCGATTTTCCCGGCGATCCGATGTGCGAGATAATCACCCCGCGTCCGGATTCCGACGACCACGACATTCTCCCCTCCTTTGTTGCTTTCAACGACCTCGTGTGCCAGCCGGTTGACAGTTCTCCGAAATCCGTCGGCGTCAATCAGTTTTGTCTTTTTCATAATGAGTTGACCTGAACAAAAAAACCCCCAGTCCTGACAGGAAAGGGGGTTTACAATGAAAAATCCAAAACGGAAAAGAATCCGTTTCTCATTTTACACCTGACTTGCTTCCTTCCCTATCTCTCTGGATAGGAATTAAAGGATCTTTGCAAAGAACGGGTTCACATTCCAAAATCGGCAATCCGCAATTGCCAATCGGTATCGTGGGCGCTACTGGGATCGAACCAGTGACCTTACGCGTGTGAGGCGTACGCTCTGAACCAGCTGAGCTAAGCGCCCTCGTGCCGTCTCAGCTTCAGTCTCAATATACGAAAGGAATTCAGGGAAGGCAAACTTTCATTGACGGATGCTGGACGGGAACACGCCGTCAGCCAACCGGAAGTTTTACGGTTACCGTAGTACCGGCACCTGGCTGACTTTCGATTGCCAGTGTTCCGCC
>DATDNS010000406.1:0-6059 GCA_036518155.1 Bacteroidota bacterium | reverse complement strand
TTATGGACTATATGCAGGCCATTTTCTCCTGGGTCAACGCTCCGCTGTTTGCCACGATGCTGCTGGGAATGTTTGTTTGGTGGATTACCCCGACAGGGGCCTTCTGGGGACTCATCAGTGGCATGGCTTCCTCGTTTTTCCTGTTCCTCGCCGTCAAATTCAACTGGGTCAGTGCGCAGGTACTGACGCTGTCGTCGCCCGCCAGCGACATGGCAACGAATTTTTGGCGGGCGTGGTGGGCTTGGCTGATATGTTTTGCCGTGACGATTCTGGTAAGCTTTCATTCCAAGCGCAAGCCAAAGGAAGAACTCATCGGGCTTGTCTGGGGAATGACGGACGTGGAATCATTCGAAACATTGCCCTGGAGTAAGCGTCCGGAATTTTTCGCAGTGATCTCCGTCATCGTCTTTGTTGCACTGAACATCTATTTCTGGTAGGAAGGAGGGACCAATGAAACCCATTTGGTATTTTGTCGGATTGCTTTTGCTGATCATCGGATCGATTATTCTGCTTGCGGGTGCATACACGCTGGTCAATCCTCCACCGCAGGAAAAGGTGCTCGCCGGACTTCACGCCGATCTCTGGTGGGGTGCCGTCATGATCATTGGGGGATTGACTTTTCTTCTCGCCAACAGAAAAAAGAAGGTCGGATAGCGATCCATCATCGGTAACACTTGTTCTCCGACCTGCAACTCTTTACCTGGACGCTCGAAGGCCAAGGGCGCGATTCTTTGCGCATGTGCCTGGTCGTTTACACGCAGGCAGATGCGATCGGTTCATCCCTGTCGTTGATTTTGGTCACGATTTCTCGTAACCTACGACTACCGTGCGTCTTAAGTGTAGGAGAAATCGTTGTCGGGTCATTCGAAACTGATGAACAGTGTGGGGGAATTCTTCGGATCGCTTTCATCCAAGGTCCGCACGGTTGGCCGTGCCGTCATCCCGAAGAATCTCCGCGGAATACTTGGACGACTGCAACAATCTACTTTCTTCAAGTTCCTCTCAAAAGGTTCAAAATACACCTCATCCTCGACTCAGTTTATCGTCGGAAGGACGTATGATGTCTTTCTCAGGCTCAAGATCAGGGCCAAGCTCAGCCTGATTGTCGGAGTCTCTATCGTCGCCACTACGTTGATTATCAGTACCATCGCAACCCAGATCGAAGAGCGCGAACTCCGGTTGCAGACGAACACGGTCGGTCTGACGATTGTGCACGGACTCGGATCGGTGGCCAGGGACAATCTCCTCTTAAAATCGTATCCAATCATTCAGGAATATGTCCGAAACACCCTTCGACACAAAGTCGTCGGACTTGAACATCTCTATGTCGTTAATCGTGAAGGGATTATCGTGGCGGATGTTCAATCTGACAGCATCAACCAGCAGGTTTCCGTGAGCGATTTCACGCTTCTGACGAAATCCGATACAACGACAGTATACGAAACGCCCGACCATATCCGCTTTGTGCAGGCAATTTACTTCAATCAGGTTTCTGAGCATAAGAGGATTTTTCTGGGCAGCTGTTCGGCCAGTTTCTCGAAGGCGGAATTGTTCGCACCGATCGACGAAATGAAGTCAAAGATTCTGTACGTGAGCTTTGCAGTTTCGATCCTTGCGATCGGCCTCGTCTATTTCGTTTCAAAAAGGATTGTCCGAATTATCATCGTGCTTTCAGAGGCGGCGAGACGCGTCGGGCAGGGTGATCTCAAAGTTACCGTAGTGACGCGCATTCAGGATGAACTCGGGATGCTCGCCCGTGACTTCAACCTCATGGTTCTGCAAATCCGGGAAAAAACGGAAATGCAAAAATTTGTTTCGAAGTCGACGATGGAAATCATCGCCGGCGGGCATGAGGCAACACTCGGAGGGGTGCGTCAGCCCATCACTGCGATGTTCACCGACATTCGTGGATTTACTTCCTTCTCAGAAAAACATTCGCCCGAAGAGGTGATCGAAATTCTCAACCTGTATCTCGATGTCCAAACCCAGATTATCCAGAACCACAACGGCGTTGTCGATAAGTTTCTGGGGGATGGGATCATGAGTGTGTTCACGGGAGAACATCAGACCGAAAACGCAATCGAGGCTGCGATTCACATCCAGCGCGAACTCACGAAGATGAACCATCGCCGCAAATCGTGGAAAGACAAGGTCCTGGAAGTCGGTATCGGAATTTCAGCCGGCGATGCGGTCCTGGGAAGTATTGGCTCCATGGATCGTATGGATTACACGGCGATCGGCGATACAGTCAACCTTGCCTCCCGAGTCTGCGGCGTTGCTGCCCCCGGACAGATCATGGTAACGGAGGGAATCGTCCAAAGCATCGATGGCCGGTACAAGCCAAGGTCGGAAGGGAATTTCCCGATTAAAGGAAAAGAACATCAAGTGCCACTCTATCAGATTCCGTATCAGTCCTCATGATCGTTCGCCGCTGTATCATCATTCTGTTCACACTGCTCTCAGGTACTGCATTACTCTCAGCTCAGCTCCAGGAAACCGGTGCAGGCGATTATGCATTGGGCAATTCCTCGGTGATGTGGCTTCCAACGAGCAGCGCACTCTTCCTCAATCCCGGTGAACTTGCACGAATTCACCAAAACGAATTTCTTGTCACCTCTGGACGCTTTCATTCGTTGACGGCGATGAGCGGCGCGTTCTTTTTGCCCAATGCCGGGTCGTTTGGCATTGGAATAACTCCGAATGGAAATCTCAGCGAATACAGTGCCGGGTTCGGTCGTCTCATTGGCGATTATCACACAATCGGAGGTGCAGTCTCGCTGCTTCCGGAAACAAGAGGCGGAGTCCGGTTTTCGCTGGGCGGAGCCCTCCATATCCCGTTTGAAGGAAAAGAATCCGGCGTGCACGCCGGATTGAGCGTCACAAGCTTGCCGAGAAATGCCATCGTAAACCTGGGCGCGGCATACTGGGTGATGCCGAACATACTGAGGATTCAATTTGCGTCACGTTCAAAGATGGAGCGGGCTTCGTTTCTAGGCGCCGCGGGAACTATTGTGAACGGTGTTCAACTTCAGGTGGGCTTGAGGGGATTTAAAAACATTGCGGGAGGATTGAGCTATGCCACCCCGTACGCAACAATGGTAGTTGGCGGAGGACCGGAGGGGCTTTTGTTTTCCGTGAATGTAAGAATCGGTGATGCCGCGTCCGACACCCGCATTGATGCGTATAACCAGGGAAACGAGGCGTTTGCAGATGAACGATACGCCGATGCGAAGAATTGGTTCCAGACGGCAATTCAGTATGACGAATACGACGGTGAGGCGCGAGGGATGGCCGAACGATCACAGCATCTCGTGGATTCGCTTGTCACTTCATTGTTGGAAGAAGCGCGCGAAAGTGAGGCTCACAGGAATTTCACCGATGCGATTCACGCCTACGCACAGGTTCTGAAAATTGACCCTCAACAGTCGGCCGTTGCGTCGCAACTTGCTGAGGTTGAGAAGAAAGTCAGGGTCTATGTCCAGCAGCTCCTGCAGGCAGGAGACAGCCTGAAGGCCATCAGGCAGTTGACTCGCGCTCGACAGTCGTACAACCTTGCCCTGGAACTGGACCCCGACAATGAAATTGCATCGAGCCGAATTGATGAGCTCGACAATATTACAAAAGAAAACGTCAAAGCCATTATTTCGCACGCGAAGTCCCTCGTTGCACGGAATCAGCTTGACGATGCGCAGAAAGAATATGAGCGGGCCCTTTCGATGGAACCCGGGAATGTCCAGGCAAAATCCGGGCTCAATGCAATCAAGTCCCGGCGTTTTCGCGATGAACTTGCAGCCGGCAAGGCAGCGTATGATGCCCGGGACTATTTCAAAGCATTGTTGACCTTTTCAAAGATCGTAGAAGAAGATCGGAGCAACAAGGATGCCCAGACATACCTGGAGAAGACTAGGGATGCATTGAAGGGGCAGATTCCGGCTCTCTTCAAAATAGGTCTGCAATTCTATATCAAAGAAGACTATAAATCTGCACTGGCAGAATGGGATAAGGTGCTGATGATTCAACCTCAGGACAGCTCAACTCTTGAATACCGCAAGCGGGCAGAGGAAAAAATGAAGGCGCTCGAACAATTCAAGTAGGAGCGTTCTCGTTGTCAATGTCGCAGACGTTCGTGTTGTCTTCAATACACGTCTGTAGCTGGCGATACGATGGCACTCCTCCATCTCAGGTTCTATACAGAATTGAACGATCGGATTCCCGCCAACGAACGGTTCATCGCCCACGTTCACACCTTCAACGAAGACTCGAACAGGGGGCAAGTCATTGCCGGCGCTGGAATCCCTGGTTCGGAAGTAGATCTCATTCATCTCAACGGAGAATCTGTCGATCTTGCGTATCACTCGTGTGACTAGGATGTCCATCTGGGAACGCTGTCATACTATTTGAAAACCCCGGGATTCGATACCCTTTGTCGTAATGACTATGGTGATCAGGAACTCGTTGGTCTGTCAACCGAACAGGGGCAGATTCTGTTGAGCAAGGATGAGGCATTGTTGGATAATGAACGGATCATCCGTTGCTATCAGGTCCGCGAAAAGCATCCTTGGGAACAGTTTACCGAGATTCTTGAGAGATTCGTTTTGTTCAGGACCTGCCATCCGTTGCAGCGTTGCATCCGCTGCAATACCGTGCTCGAGGGTAATAAAAAATTGGAAGTGATCGGAAGTCTGCCGTCTAAGGTTGTTGAAACCTTCAACGAGTTCCGGAAATGTCCTGTGTGTCGGCGGGTGTACTGGAAGGGGTCGCATTTTGCCAGAATGAACGCGTTTGAAACGGATGTCTTGAATTCCGGATCCGGGAGTTATGCGCCTTAGTGGTGTTTCGGCAGGTTGTGTCCTTCCTTCCGGCAGAAAATGTCTCCACTGCATATTTGCGGGCGTATTCACGAGGTCATGATTGACAAACCAAAAGAACCAATGCACCATCGCAGAACGCATAACATTATTGCACTGATACTTGGTCTCTCAGTTCCATCAATTGCACAGGGAACACTTCCCAAGACTTACATCTGCTACAAGACTCAGGAGCGGATCACGATCGATGGAACGTTGAACGAATTGAGCTGGCAAAAGGCGCCGTGGACAGATTTCTTCCTCGATATTGAAGGAATGAAGAAATCACCGCCGAGATTTCGTACGCGGGCAAAAATGCTCTGGGATGATTCATGCTTTTATGTCGGCGCAGAGCTTCAGGAAACCGACGTTTGGGGGACTATCGTTGAGCGAGATGCGGTCATATTTCACGACAACGATTTTGAAGTGTTCATCGACCCCAACGGCGACAATCACGAGTACTATGAGTTTGAGATAAATGCACGGAATACCGTGTGGGACCTCTTTCTCCCAAAACCGTACAAAGATGGCGGCCACGCAGTGGATGCATGGAATTGTGAAGGGCTGAAGAGTGCGGTGAAAGTTTATGGTACGATCAATCACCCGGGAGACGTAGACACGGGTTGGTCCGTTGAAATTGCGATGCCGTGGAAAGCTCTTGCACGGTATGCGCACAAAGCTTGTCCGCCGGGCGAGGATGACCAATGGAGAGTGAATTTCTCACGCGTCGAATGGAAGACCCGGATGATCGGAGGACAATATCAGAAGATTCCAAATGTCCGGGAAGACAACTGGGTATGGTCCCCGCAGGGATTGATCGATATGCATTGGCCGGAACACTGGGGGTATGTCCAATTCACATCATCGCAATTCGGTCAGGCAAAATTCAAGCCGGACTCATCGCTGCGGGCCCGGATGGTGCTCATGAACATATATTATGCGGAGAGAAAGTATTTTGCGGTCCACAACCAATGGGCCGGTGGTGTGGATGAATTGAAAGCTGACATTTCTCCGGAGCAATTGGATGGAACAATCGTTACGATCTCGCTGACGGCTGATGGCTATGTCGCATCAGCAGAATGTTTGAATTCCGGCAGGACGAAGACTCTCTTGCACATCCGCCAGGATTCGCTTATCTGGTAAAATACGCAGTTGAGATCACGGTGCAATCGAAATTGAAATGTTCCGTTGCAGAGGACGAGATGATAGGGA
>DATDNS010000405.1:0-3944 GCA_036518155.1 Bacteroidota bacterium | reverse complement strand
GGCCGGGAAAAGCTTACGTGGCAATGCGAACAGGCCATCCGTAATTATGACCCCTGCATATCCTGTGCGACGCATTTTCTGAAACTGGAAATCGAGGAAGATGAGACTTGAGTTCGGCCGAACCCGCCCAATCGCCGTACTTCGATTGGGAGAGGACGGAGACTGATAACTGAGTAAACACATCGATGGAGGTTCATCATGGCGAAGATGTCAGATTTGCTGAAGTATTTGAACCTGACCGGCGTTCAGTATCAAGTGTTAAGTCATGTCCCGGCTTTTTCCGCCCATTCTGTTGCTCTTGCCTCCCACATTCCGGAAAGTGAACTTGCCAAAACACTGCTCGTCAGGGCCGACGAACAATACTGGATGGCGGTTCTCCGCGGAGATTATCAACTCAATCAAAGACTCCTTAAGCATGCCTTGGAGGCCAAACACGTAGGTCTGGCCACCGAAGAAGAGCTGGCGGTGTTCTTTCCGGATTGTGAAGTCGGGGCCATGCCCCCCTTTGGAAAACTGTATGCATTGCCGGTCGTGGTCGATAAAGCACTCACGGAGGATGTGGATATTGTTTTCAACGCGTGCACACACACACAGGCAGTGAAAATGAAATTTGCCGACTACGAACGGTTGGTACGGCCAATCACTGCGGAAATCGCGGACCGTATTCACAGGGCAGTCGATACTATTCCCTAAATCGGTTCGCTCTGAATCGGAATTCGATGATCAATGAGTAAGACTTACAAATCTGGTTCACAGGCCATTTGCATCATCGGCGTCGGCAATGAATACCGGTCCGATGACGGAGTCGGATTGCTTGTCGCGAGGAAACTGAAAAAGGCCAACATTCCGGGTACGACGGTTCTTGAATTGTCGGGCGAAGGCGGAGGTCTGATGGAATCCTGGGAAGGGGCAAATGTTGTCGTCATCGTCGACGCGGTTTCTTCCGGTGCCCCTCTCGGCACCACGTATTGCTTCGATGCCCGGTCCGAAGCAATCCCTTCGGGTTTCTTCCATTACTCGACCCATGCGTTCAGCGTTGCGGAGTCCATCGAACTTGCGAAGATCCTCGGGAAAATGCCGGAACGCTGTCTCCTCTATGGGATCGAAGGCAGGAATTTCGGAATGGGCACAGGTGTTGCCCCTGCTCTACGCAAAGCTGCGGACAAAATCGTCGCAGAGATCCGACGCAACATTGCTTCACTTGTGGCTCCGGAAGTGTTGAGTGTCTGAGGCCGCTGAGTGGCTTCGCTGTTATGAATTGTACACGGAGAACGAATAGAATGATACTACCCATCCCTGCATTTATCCAAACGAAAAGCAATCACAAATCCGGGAAAAAGGACGTGGTGAGGATAATCAAGTACGAAGAAGAGTTGGACCACGGATTTGGAGAACACATAGCGGCTCACGCATACGGGGAACACCTCATGAGCTGTATACAGTGCGGAACGTGCAGCGCTACGTGTCCCCTGAGTCACTTCATGGATTTCACCCCCCGGAAAGTCATCGCCATGACACGTGAGGGATTCAAAGAAGAAGTCCTTAACAGTCTGACAATCTGGCTTTGTGCATCGTGCTATTCGTGCATGGTACAATGTCCTCGACAGATTCACATCACGGATGTGATGTACGCCTTGAAACGGGAAGCGATCGCCAACGGCTATGTTCCCAAGGGACTTCCGATACCCGTTCTCGCAAAGGCATTTTTTAATCAAGTGCTCCGGAACGGCAGAAACACAGAGAGCTGGCTGCTGGTAAACCTCTACATGCGGACAAACCCTTTCAAAATGTTCAGGGAAGCGATCCTTGGCTTGAAATTGTTCCTCGCGGGAAGAATGTCCCTGAAACCGGATCGTATCAAAGGAAGAAGTGACCTGAAGAAAATCCTGAACGCCGTTGAAGCAGGGAAAGGAGAATCGTTATCATGAACTACCTCTACTATCCGGGATGCTCTCTCCACAGCACGGGCCGCGCCTACCAGGAATCCATGCTTGCTGTATTTAAAGCGCTTGACATACCTCTCCAAGAACTTGACGACTGGAATTGCTGCGGTGCTACTTCGTATTTCTCGATTGATGAAACCAGGGCATTTGCACTGGCCGCAAGGAATCTCGAGCTTGCCGAAAATCAAAGCGGAAACGGCCACGCCGATCTCGTTGCACCGTGCGCTGCGTGCTACCTGGTCCTGACAAAAACACAACACTATCTCACAACGTACCCGGACCTCAAGGAAAAAGTGAACAACGCATTGGACAAAGTCGGATTGCATTACGAAGGGAAGACCTCAGTGCGTCATCCGCTCGATGTGCTGGTCAATGATTTTGGCCTGGAGAATATCACGAAACGTGTGAAGAAACCGTTGAAGGGACTGAAAGTTGCCTGTTACTATGGTTGCCAGGTCGTTCGTCCGTTCGCCACGTTTGACGATGCAATGTATCCCACGTCGATGGATAGGCTCGTCAAAGCGCTTGGAGGTGAGCCGATCGACTGGCCCTTAAAAACGAGGTGTTGCGGAGGAAGCCTTACCGGGACAATCCAGCAAGCCGGGCTGCGACTGAGCCGGGCTCTTCTCCTCGACGCCCAGAAACGCAAAGCCGACATTGTGATCACGTGTTGTCCTCTCTGTCAACACAATCTCGAATGCTATCAGGACAGGATTAACCGGCAGATGCACGACCACATAGACCTGCCCGTTGCCTACTTCACTCAACTGATGGGTGTTGCCCTTGGGTTGTCAGAAAAAGAGCTTGGTATTCAACGATTGTTCAATCATCCGCGTTTCACCGTTGAAGCGCCGAAGAAAGGAGAAGCCGTCCATGCCTGAAGGTAAGCACAACGGCTCGATCAGAACAGGATTCTATGTATGCCATTGCGGTCACAACATTGCCAGTACGATCGATGTCGATGCCGTGGCAAAGTACGTTGCAACACTGCCCGGCGTCATCGTCTCCCGCGACTATAAATATATGTGCTCGGATCCTGGGCAGGAGATGATTCAGAACGACATCAAGGAACAGAAACTTAATCGCATCGTCGTAGCCTCCTGTTCGCCATTGCTCCACGAACATACATTCAGGACTGCCACGGAAAAAGGGGGTTTGAATCCCTACTTCTTCCAGATGGTGAACATTCGCGAAAACGTCTCGTGGGTCAACGTGGATAAGGCTGCTGCGACGACGAAGGCAAAGGATCTCGCGAGGGCCGCGATCCTTCGGGTATTCCATCACCGCGCGCTGGAACCGAAGCGTGTGCCGGTGAACCCCGTTGCCATGGTTGTTGGCGGAGGAATCGCCGGCATCCACGCGGCACTCACCCTGGCAAACGCGGGCAAAAAGGTCTATCTCATCGAACGAGAGCCGACGATTGGCGGTCACATGGCGATGTTCGACAAAACCTTCCCCACGCTCGATTGTGCAGCGTGTATCCTGACCCCGAAGATGTCACAGGTGAAAAATCATCCGAATATCACCCTGTGGACTTACTCCGAAGTGACAAAGGTCGACGGGTATGTCGGCAATTACAGTGTTTCGGTAAAACGAAAACCGCGGTACATCAACGAAGAACTGTGTGTGGGATGTATGGAGTGTATCGAAAAATGCGTCTACAAAGAGGGAAAATATGCCGATGAGTTCAACGTCGGCCTGAGCAAACGAAAACCCGTGTATATCCCGTTCCCGCAGGCGACTCCCCAACTGGTGGTCGTTGACCCCGAAACGTGCATAGAGTTCAAATCAGGAAAATGCAAAAAGACTTGCGTCGAAGCGTGCGATCGCAATGCGATCGACTTCAAGCAGAAAGAAAAGATTGAAGAGGTCAAGGTCGGCACGATCATTTTGGCGACCGGGTTCCAGACCTTCGACGCGACGAAGGTGCCTTACTACGGCTACGGAAAATATCCGAACGTTTACACTTCGCTCGAAGTCGAGAGACTCGTCAACGCATCC
>DATDNS010000404.1:0-6168 GCA_036518155.1 Bacteroidota bacterium | reverse complement strand
ATACCAAGCTGTGAAGGATCTCTGCTCCAGGACAGAAGACCTCAGAATGTCATCGTGCGTCTGCGCGATACCAAACTAATTCCATGCGACGGGAGGACTCCCTATAAGCTTAGAAATCCCTTCAGGACACGCCACAACCTGTTTGGCGGCTACGCGTTACCGTGCGGAGACACTCCGTCCCGTAAGGCGAGCAAAGTCTTCATCTCCATTGCGCAACTAACCTTAAGATCGGCGCGTAAGAAAGAGGGTCAAACATAAGGAGTCTACGGTGAACAAAACAATAGCATTCGGAGAAACGGTGGAAGGATACAACATCCCTGTGCTGAATGAACGGGAAATTAGGGCTGCGGCTGGAATGTTCTTTCTCGTCATGCTCATCTCGTTACTGCTCATCTTGTTTCAAGGGAATTTCGTCCCGATAAAGTATGTCCTCGTTGCGTTCCTTACGGATCTTCTCATACGCGTCTTCGTGAATCCGAAATTTTCTCCTTCGTTGATCGTCGGACGCCTCATCGTCAGGAATCAAGTCCCGGAGTATGTCGGGGCCCAGCAAAAGAAGTTTGCCTGGTATATTGGCATCGGCCTGGCGGCAACCATGTTTATTCTCCTCGACGTCGTCAATGCTTTTAGCCCCATCACGGGTATCGGCTGCCTCATTTGCCTGATCTTCCTCTTCTTCGAATCGGCGTTTGGCATTTGTCTGGGATGCAAAGTCTATTCGATGGTCTACAAAGAGAAAGCGCAATACTGCCCGGGCGAAGTGTGCGACGCGACAGCAAAGCAGGATATTCAGAGGACTTCCAGGGCTCAACTCCTCATTTTGGCGGGATTCATTGGATACATTGTCCTTGCGGCATTGCTGTTCAATGATACGTTCAGCAAGAAACCGTACGATTTGTTTGGAATCTACGGTTCTGCACAGACCAGGTAGTTGAGACTTGTCGTCACCACTGTTCAACCCTACACAATCCTCGATACGGCCGATACGGTCGGTGCCAAATAATCGCAAGGTCGGGTATGATGCCGCCCAACTCCTCGGGGTCTGGACTTGAATCATTCACTGATAGTGACGCACCATGAAGCATAATCCGGAAATCCACCATAGAAGATCAATCAGACTTAAGGAATACGACTATGCCCAAGCCGGAGAGTACTATATTACTCTTTGCACAAAAGACCGGGAGTGTCTTCTTGGGGAAATTATAAACGAGAAAATGCTACTGTCTGAAATTGGATATATCGTTAGAGAGGAATGGCTGCGAACTGCTAAACTGAGAACGGACGTGGAACTCGATGAGTATATCATTATGCCAAATCATTTTCACGGAGTCATCGTTCTCTGTCGGGGCACGTCGCGACGTGCCCCAACGTCGGAAGCTTTCGGAAAGCCGACAAGGGATTCGATACCGACCATCATTCGTCTATTCAAATCTTCATCCACAAAACGCGTTAATGAATTGCGTGGAACTCCGGGTTTCCCTCTCTGGCAGCGCAACTATTACGAGCACGTCGTGAGGGACGAAAAAGACCTCGATCGAATCCGCGATTACATCCTGACCAACCCCTTGCGATGGCCCGCGGATGATGAGAATCTGAAAAAGTCAATTCCCTCGCTTCACGTGTGAACTATCCGAGCATGAAAACCTTCTTTAACTGAGGTTGATCGCGGGTTCATATGCGTGCCTCCCGGCGAAACGTTTGAGCGCTCAGGGTTGCCACGAGACAAGTCAGTCTTAATTTCGTATATTCAAAAGAGAACTGATATTCCCACCTGACCGTTGTTTGACTTTTCAAGATTTAAGTTCCGCCTAAATGCACCCGTTCTCACATCAAGGAGACTCACCATGAAACACTGGATCATGCTGTTGTTCGCCGTCCCTGTTGTGACGTTCCTGGCAATCGCCCAGGCGCCGCAAACGATCGTCCCCGGGGATAATCTCGTCATCGACGGCATCCCGCCGATCCCGGCCGGCATCGCCGAACAGGTCGGCCGGTACACGGAGTTCCGTTCTGCGTCGCTCGAAAGCTGGAACCCCAAAGCGAAACAGATGCTGATCACGACTCGCTTCGGGGATGTTCCCCAACTCCACTACATCAAGTTTCCCGGCGGGGCACGCACACAGCTTACGTTTTTCCCCGAACGGGTTCTCGGCGGGACCTTCCCTCCGACGCGCAACGACTATATTCTCTTCGTGAAAGATGTTGGAGGCGGTGAGTGGTACCAGCTTTACCGGTATGACATGGCCTCCGGCGCCATAACACTCCTGACCGACGGGAAATCACGCAATATGCCCGGGGCATGGTCGGCGAACGGCGACCGTCTCGTCTATTCCTCGACGAAACGGAACGGCAAGGACTACGACTTCTATATCATGGACCCCAGGAATCCATCCGGCGAGCGCATGCTTGCCCAACTGGACAAGGGAGAAGCCTGGGGAACGCTCGACTGGTCGCGGGACGGCAAGACGATCCTCGCGATGGAGGAGGTTTCTGCCAACGAAAGTTATCTCTGGCTGATCAACGCGTCAACAGGGGCAAAGTCACGCCTCACGGAAAAAGGGAAGGAACAGGTTGCGTACAGCGGAGGGAAATTTAGTCCCGACGGCAAAAGCATCTATACGACGACGGACAAGGAAAGCGAGTTCATGCGCCTTGCCTCCGTCGATCTAGCAACGAAGAAACACACCTATCTGACGTCTCACATTAAATGGGATGTGTCGTCGTTCGATCTTTCAAGAGACGGCAACAGGCTCGCCTACGTGACGAACGAAGACGGTATCGGAGTGCTCCACGTGATGGATACCGGAACAAGGAAAGATCTTCCCATGCCGCAGCTCCCCGTGGGACAGGTCTTCGGCATCCTCTGGCACGAAGATAACGTCCACCTCGGGTTCAACATCAGTTCCGCACACTCGACGGCAGACGTGTATTCATTGAACATCGCGACCGGCGAGGTGGAGCGCTGGACAACGAGTGAAACAGGCGGTCTGAATACGGAGCACTTTCCGGGGCCCGAGCTCGTCAAGTGGAAAACGTTCGACGGGAAGATGATTTCGGGGTTTCTCTACAGGCCCCCGGCAACATTCAAAGGAAAGAGGCCGGTGATCGTCAATATCCACGGCGGCCCCGAAGGGCAGTTCACGCCGGGATTCCTCGGACGAACGAATTACTATCTCAACGAGATGGGGATCGCGGCAATTTTTCCGAATACGAGGGGCTCGTCCGGCTACGGCAAGACGTTCTTGAAACTCGACAACGGATTCCTGCGTGAGGATTCCTACAAAGACCTCGATGCACTTCTCGACTGGATCAAAACGCAGCCGGGACTGGACGGGGATCGCATCATGGTGACGGGAGGCAGTTACGGCGGGCACGCGACGCTTGCCGTGGCGAGCCGCTATGCCGGCAAGATCCGGTGCGCGGTGGATGTCGTCGGCATGTCGAACCTCGTGACGTTCCTTGAACACACGGAGCCCTATCGTCGGGATCTGCGGCGCGTCGAGTACGGGGACGAGCGCGACCCGAAGATGCGGGAGTTCCTGGAGAAGATCGCACCCATGAACAACGCCGCGAAGATCACGAAGCCTCTCTTTGTTGTGCAGGGAAAGAACGACCCACGCGTTCCGGCGAGCGAGGCAGACCAGATCGTGGCCACGTTGAAGCAACAGAAAACGCCGGTCTGGTATCTGACGGCAAAGGATGAAGGACACGGCTTCGCCAAGAAAAAGAACGCCGATTTCCAGTTCTACGCGACGATTGCGTTCATCCAGGAATACCTTCTGAAGTAGTGCGTCGCGGCTTCGAATAAAGAAGTCCATGAAGAAGGTTTGTATCGTCGGTGCATCCGGGAAACTCGGCCAATACTTGGTGCAGCATTGCCTGGACCGGGGGTATGAGGTGGTTGGCGTGTGCCGTGAAAAGAGCGTCCCCAAACTTGACCGGTTCAAGGGGCGCATCAGAGTTGTTCCGGGTGCAACGAACGACCGTGAAGTGATCAAAGGGGCAGTCGAAGGATGCGATGGCGTGCTTACGGTGCTGGTCCCTTGGGGGATTCACCAATACTCGTCCGGAACAGCTCAGGCGGTCCTCGACTACGCGCGTCCAGGTGCGCGGCTGATCTTCTCGTGTGGCTGGCATATCACGCGCGACGGTAAGGACGTGTACTCGCGGAGCTTCACGTTGCTCGTGAAGGCTGCCGCATGGATCGGGCGGGTGCTTCGTGCTGTGGAAATCGACGACCAGGTGGAAGCTTGCCGGCGGATCTTTTCGAGCAACACCCGATGGACAGTCGTTCGCGGCAGCGACCTTGAAGAAGGAGAGAGTCAGGGCCTTCCCGTATGGAGCCGTCACGTGGGGGATCCCATCCTGGCGAGCAATATCACGCGCCGCATCGACGTTGCTCTCTTTATGGTTGCCGCCCTCGAGAACGACGAGCTCATCCGGGAGGCTCCGGCAATCGTCGGCTGTAAGACACCTTCAGCACTGGCATTCAAGACGGGAAGTTAGCGCAGGAGTCTGCAGAAACCGTCGACTGTGCGGAAACGGAACTGACGTCTGAGGTGTGGTTCAGCGAGAGAGATGGCGGATAGAAGTTTGCCGGGGCGCGTTTTTCGGCGGCAGTAGGCGCCACGCATCAGCAGGAGTTCTTTAGAGGAGGAAGCAAATGCCAATCTATTTGGATCGACATTTCATAGAGGGTGCGACAAAGCATGCGATAACGAATGCACACCAGAAAGATCTCGACATACAGGCCAAGCACGGAGTTCAGTTCCTTACATATTGGTTCGACGAGGCACGTTGCACTGCATTCTGTCTGGTGAATGCTGAAAACAAGGAAGCAGTCCGAATGACTCACAATGAAGCTCATGGGCTTATTCCCAATGAGATTCTCGAGGTCGACCCCGCCGTTGTGGAGGCGTTTTTGGGTCGGATAAAAGACCCTGCGCCCATCGGCACGTCATCCGGAAAACCGGGACAAGTTCCGATTGACTCCGGGTTCCGTATCATCATGTTCACAGATCTGAAAGATTCCACCTTGATAACAAGGATGGTCGGAGATTCGAAGGCGTTGCACCTTCTCCATATTCACAATGTGCTGATACGCAACGGCCTCAGGGAGCACAGCGGACGTGAAGTGAAACACACTGGCGACGGAATTATGGCATCGTTTGCCCTCGCCCGGAACGCCGTTGAATGTGCTATTGGCATCCAGAAGGGGTTTGCAGTCTACAACCGTGAGAATCCAGAGGCACCGATGCACATACGCATTGGGATGAGCGCCGGCGAACCGATTGAAGAGCACGGCGACTTGTTTGGAAAGGCTGTCCAACTGGCTGCCCGCATTTGTGCCCACGCAGAACCCGGCAGAATACTTGTTGCTGACGTGGTACAGGAGCAATGCAAAGGCACTTCGTTAGCGTTCTCAGACTTAGGGCAAGTGACGCCCAAAGGATTTGACGAGGCGATACGTATATACGAAGTCCATTTGTCGAAGCCTTAATGCCGCGTTGGTTTCAGTGATGGTGGTAATGCCGGCAGATCAAAAAAATCCGATCCGTCTCCGGTCTGGCTCGCCGGCCCTGATTTCTTACCTCTCCCTTTTCCTTTACCTTCTACCTTTACCTTCTTCAGTCTCGCTTCTACGTTTGAACCTTGCATCTCTGAAATAGAACTCAAGGAGTATCCCGAGGTACGCAAAGCCGAACAAATATCCCCCTATCACATCCGTTGCCCAGTGGGCGCCGAGATAGATCCGGGAGATCGAAACCGCGAATATCAGGAACGCCGAGAGGATCCCAACGCATAGCCTCCAAAATAATGGAATCGTCTTGTCCACGACAACGACCGATAGGAGAAAGCCGAAAAAGACAACATAATGGACGACGTGTCCGCTGGGGAAACCGGATTGGGAAAAGTTCAGCAAGATCCTGGCATCCTCCTGTGTCGGACGCGGACGATGGATCAATGATTTGACCAGCATATTGAAGAGGTCGGGGACGATGACGGCGAGCGTAAACCAGGCCTCTCGCCTGCGACGGGTGATAACGAAGAGCAATGAAGCGACGGCGATCGACAGTGACGCTCCGACGCCATTCCCAAAAACACTGATCGCCTCCATCAGGGGTGTTGGATTCCAGGTTCGTTGTTCCTGAATTTCCCGCGTCGTAA